>PIVS01000244.1 GCA_003353855.1 Desulfobacteraceae bacterium | reverse complement strand
GCCATGGCAAGGGGGACCTGGGCCTCGGCTTCCACAACCTTGGCCCGCATTTCCTGGACCCGGGCTCTCATTTCCTGTTCCTGGGCAAATGCCATGGCCCGTTTTTCCTCTGCCTTGGCCTGGGCGATTTTCTTGTCTGCCTCGGCCCGGTCGGTTTCAAGCTCTGCACCGATATTCTTACCAACATCCACGTCGGCGATATCAATGGATAAAATTTCGTAGGCAGTCCCGGAATCCAACCCTTTGGCAAGAACGGTCTTGGATATCGTATCCGGATTTTCAAGCACTTCCTTGTGGGTAACGGCAGACCCGATGGTGGTGACAATTCCTTCCCCCACCCGGGCCAGGATGGTCTCTTCTCCAGCCCCTCCCACCAAACGGTCGATATTGGCCCGGACAGTCACCCGGGAAAGCGCCTTGAGCTGGATCCCGTCCTTTGCCATGGCCGCCACCAGAGGGGTCTCAATCACCTTTGGGTTAACAGACATCTGGACGGCTTCCAGCACATCCCGGCCTGCCAGATCAATGGCCACAGCCCGGTTAAACCCAAGGTCAATATTGGCTTTGTCCGCAGCAATCAATGCCTGGACCACCCGGGAGACATTTCCGCCGGCAAGAAAATGGGACTCCAGGCTGTCCGTTGGAATTTCAATCCCGGCCTTGACCGCCATGATCTTGGATTCAACAATCAATTTGGGGGGTACTTTTCGAAACCGCATAAAAATAATATTGAGCAGCCCTACCTTTGCCCCTGACACCAAGGCCTGGAGCCACAGAGAAATATAGGAAAAGATAAAATAAAACAACACCAGGCCGATGATACCGGCAATAATTAATAAAATATACATGATATCCATAAACGGTTCTCCTTAAAGCTTAGTCTATCTGTTTTTTGGGTATGTATTCTTGATTCTGATCGGGTATCTGGTTTTCAACGATTATCTGGTTGCCGGTTACCCCGGTGACAATGATGGGAGTATCGGCTTCAATATACTCACCGTCGGTGACAACGTCCAGGCGTTTTCCATTAATCAGGGCAACCCCTGCAGGGCGAAGGTCGGTGACGGATTTTCCCGGTTTGTCCCTATAGTCTTCAAGACCCGATGCCTGGGAGACCACTCCGTCCTTGCTGGACAATCTATTTTTCAAGGACAGGGGTGAGGCTGCCAGAAGTTTCAACCCCAGGATCAAAAGAATGGGGATGGCCAGAAGGTCAAAACCGACAAAGATCATACCGGTAAAAGTGGAAATAGAGGTAAAGGCAAGGTAGAGGGAATAAAAAAGCAGTCCCAATGCAATGGCCGTTAATAAACCCAGGGAGGGAATAAATATTTCCGCCAGGATTACCAGTATCCCCAAAAATTGAAGGAGTATGGGAAGGATGTATAATTTCATTGAACCCCCTTATTTTCAGCTTTGACAATGACACGGTTTTGTTCCACCGCCACCACCCGGATGGTGGCGCCGGGCGGGATAAACTCCCCCTGGGCAATGGCATCAATTTTTCTGTTGCCGATCTTTATTTTACCCGAAGGCCGAAAGGGGGTCTGGGCCACACCAACCTCTCCCGGGCTGACACCAAGAATCTCATCCGAGTCGGCATGGGAATCTTCCAGTGTGGTGGAAAGATAGGGTCCCTTCACCAGAAGAGACATTCTGGGAAGCACAAACCTCACCAGAACCAGGGAGATCAGAAGAGAGCCCATGAAAGATCCCAGCACCACCCCCAGATTCCGGAGCATCAATTGTCCTTCCCAGGGGAAAGAGGGATCCGGAAGAACAAAACCCTGGAAGGATAGCACCAGTCCTGCCGCAATGACCACAAGTCCTGAAATACCGGCCACACCGAATCCCGGCAGGACAAAGACCTCCACCCCCAGCAGCAAAAACCCGATCAAAAAAAGCAAAAATTCCGTATAGCCTGCCAGCCCCACCAGATGTTGGTTAAAAAAGACCAGCCCCAGGCAGAGAATGCCGATAATACCGGGGATTCCAAATCCAGGGGCCTTGATTTCAGTATAGATGGCACCTATCCCCAGCAGCATGAGAACCGGCAAAAAGGGCTGAAGCATGCGAACCAGATTTTCAGACCAGGATTGCTCCAGATGTATCAGCTTATAATTTTCATACCCCAGAAAGGCCAGGGCCTGGTCCAGATCCTTGACGCTCTGCTTTGAAAAGCCCAGTTCAAAGGCCTCTTTATCATCCATGGTCAAAAGCTCCCCCTCGGCCACGATGGTCTTTTTTTGAGTCACCTGTTTTTTTTGCTTCTCTGTCAGGTCATCATATGACTGCCTATCCATATACCGGGTTTCTCCATTCATGGTGATCCGGTAGACCTCCATATTCTTGGACACCATGGATTCAGCCAGCGCTTCAGGATAATTGTTTTTCTTTGCCAGGGAGCGAAATTGGGCCCGCAACACGGTCTGGGTTTTTTCCCCGGCCTCTTTCTGGCCCTCCCCTGTCTGGAGCATGGGAGCACAATCTCCAATCAGGGTATGTTCCTTCATCACCAGAGTACCTGCAGCAAGAGCAATCAGGGCACCGGCTGAAATTGCTTTTTTTTCCACAAAGGCAATGGACTTTTGAACACCTGAAATGGTATTCACAATCTCAAAGGCGGCATCCACCCTTCCCCCAAAGGTGTCCAGTCTAAAGAGAATCACGGCATCGGGTTCATTCCTGACCTCTTCCAAGGCCCGTTTGATATGAGCTGCCATACCGGGTTCAACCGTTCCTTCGACAGGAATCACATAGATTTTCCGATTGCTCTGGGTGGCCGACACCCATCCGGGCAGGGCCGTCAAAAGCAGTACTCCTCCCAGAAGGGAAGAAAAAATTTTTAGGCAAGCTCTTGGGTTCATATCTTTTTACGCTTTTGTAAACCTTCATTAAATTTCAGGGCACCAACTTTCTAGGCACCATCAGAGAAACTTTATTTGCTTACTATACCATGAAATCATCCAATTCAAAGTAAAATTTGAGCAGGGATTGCCAAAAGAATACGAGACCTTTGTATGGGCGAGGCTCTTTAAGCGTATATTATAAGAGAATTTGGCTCCCCAGGTTGCTTTTTTTGAAAAAACAAGCTAATTTTCATTATTATGCATCAATTATAATTGATAATTGTTGAACTTAAATAAGGGTTTGATCCTAATGGTGCTTCCGATTCGAAAACTCCTGATCTCCGGCAAATTTTTCTCATTCTTCATCGGGTTTATGGCAGTGATCTTGTCTTCCGGCTGTTCCGTCAAGTCCGATATGATGGCCAATTTATCCGACACCATTGTGAACAACGATGACCTGTCCATGGTTGAAGCAGGGGCTCCGGCCTATCTTCTCATGATCGA
This sequence comes from Desulfobacteraceae bacterium, assembly GCA_003353855.1. Lineage (GTDB taxonomy): Bacteria > Desulfobacterota > Desulfobacteria > Desulfobacterales > Desulfobacteraceae > NBML01. The sequence continues at coordinate 3,772 of PIVS01000244.1, read as the reverse complement.
CAGCCTGATCAGCGAAGATCCAAATTCCGAAAAAATGCTGTCAACGGCTGCCCAATTATACACCGCCTATGCAGATGTATTTGTCACAGATACACAACGATCCCGTAAAATGGTACACAAGGCCTTAAATTATGCAAGCAAGGCCATGTGTATTTCCAATGATGATGCCTGCGGCCTGAAGGATAAATCCTTTGAACAATTTCAAACTATTATCGCCTCCATGGACAAGGATGATCTGCCCTACCTCTTTTCTCTGGGCAATGCCTGGGCCAGCTGGATCATGGCCAACACAAATGATTTCAATGCCCTGGCAGATATTTCCCGAATCGAAGCCATCATGCTCAAAGTGACCCAGCTGGATGAATCCTATAAGGACGGCGCTGCATTTTTATACCTTGGCACCCTGGCCACTTTCCTGCCGCCGGCTCTGGGGGGTAAACCGGAACAGGGAAAACGCTATTTTGAAAAAGCCATTGCCTTGTCCGAGGATAAAAACCTCATGGCCAAGGTGATGTTTGCCAAGCTCTATGCAAAAATGACATTTGACAGGAAGCTTCATGATAAGCTGCTCACAGAGGTTATGAATACCAATCCTGTCGTACCCGGCTACACACTTGTTAATACCTATGCCCAAAAACAGGCCAAACAATTACTGGATGACGCGGATGATTATTTTTAACCTGGGCAATCCATTAAATCCATGACCCCATGGAAAGCAATCTGGAGAAATTAATGCCAATTATAAAAAATTTTACCTTGATATCTTTATTTCTATCTTTACTCATATTCCTAAGCTTTGTACCCGGATATGCCATCACCTTTAAAATTGCCACCCTATCACCCGAAGGTTCCATGTGGATGGAAAAAATGCGCCAGGGCGCCAAGGAGGTGGCAACAGAGACCCAAAACCGGATAAAATTCAAATTTTATCCAGGCGGGGTCATGGGCAATGACAAGGCCGTACTTCGCAAAATCCGCATTGGACAGCTCCAGGGCGGGGCAGTTGTGGGTGGCAGCCTGTCAAATTTTTTCCCGGCAAACCAGATCTATGCCCAGCCCATGAAATTTACAAGCCTGGATGAGGTGGATTATATCCGACAACACATGGACGCCTTTGTTGTTGATGGACTTGACAAGGCCGGATTTGTCACCTTCGGCATTACCGGCGGTGGATTTGCCTATATCATGTCCAAAAAACCCATTAAAACCATCCAGGACCTCCAAAAACGGAAGGTCTGGATTCCCGACAATGACAAACTTTCCCTGGATGCGGTTACAGCCTTTGGGGTCTCCCCCATCCCCTTGCCCATAGCAGACGTCAGGACCAGCCTGCAATCAGGCCTCATCGACACGGTGGCCACCTCTCCCGTAGGTGCCATCGTGCTCCAATGGCATACCCAGATCAAATATGTTACCAATATTCCCTTGATTTATCTCTATGCGGTTCTGGCCATAGACAAGAAAAAATTTGTCAAGCTTACCCCCCGGGACCAGGAGGTGGTCACCCGGGTCATGACCCATGCCTTCAAACAAATTGGCCTTCAAAACCGAAAAGATGACAGCAAGGCCATCGCCGCATTGAAAAAACAGGGGATAAAATTCATCACCCCGGATAAGCTCGTTCTGGATGAATGGCGAAAAGCTGCAGGAAGTGCATCTGTAAAAATGGTGGAGTCGGGCACTCTGCCAAAGGATGCTGTTGATAAACTGGACCGCCTTTTAATGGAATTTCACGCCAAGGAATCGACCTTCCATGACCAATAAACACGGTTTTTTTCACACCCTTGCCGCCCTGGTTCAAAGAATTGAAGACTATATACTGGTAAGCCTTCTTCTGGTCATGATCACCATGGCTGTCTTCCAGATTTTTCTTAGGAATTTTTTTGATTCCGGGATTGTCTGGGGGGATTCCCTGGTCCGGGTTCTGGTGCTCTGGATCGGTCTCATCGGTGCCATGGTCGCCAGCAGGACCGATAACCACATCAGTATTGATATCCTTTCCCGGTACCTGCCATCCCAAATCAAACGCTTCACCACCCTTTTCACCCATGTATTTACAGCTGTGGTCACAGCCCTCATGGCCTGGTTCAGCCTTAGCTTTGTACAAATGGAAATGAATGACAAGCTCATCGCCTTTGCCAATGTGCCGGCATGGGTCTGCGAAATGATCATCCCCATTGCCTTTGTTGTAATCTGTATCCGGTACACCCTGTTTTCAATCAACTCTCTTGTCCAGCTTCTACCAAAGAAACCATGATCTATCTATTTATAGGCAGTCTCATTCTCATCGCCCTTTTGGGGGCACCCCTGTTTACCATTATCATTGCCGCGGCCATGGCCGGATTCTACCTGTCGGACATTCATCTGTCCGTCATGGCCATTGAATTGTACAGAATTGCCGATACCCCCATTCTGCTGGCCCTTCCCCTGTTTACCTTTGCCGGCTACCTGCTGGGGGAAAGCAATACCTCCCAGCGCCTGGTCCGGCTGACCCAGGCCTTTCTTGGATGGATGCCAGGAGGGCTTGCCATTGTAGCGTTTGTGGTCTGCGCTCTTTTCACCGCCTTTACCGGAGCCTCGGGGGTCACCATTGTGGCCATGGGCGCCCTATTATATCCCGCCTTAAAACAGGCCGGATACCAGGAGGATTTCAGCCTGGGCCTTGTAACAACTTCGGGAAGTTTAGGCTTGCTGCTGCCCCCCTCCCTTCCCTTGATTCTATACGGCATTATTGCCCAGCAGATGGGCGGTGGCGTTGATATCTCCATTGAGAATCTGTTTATTGCCGGTATTTTCCCGGCAATTCTCATGATTTTCATGCTCTCCTTGTGGAGCATCTGGATCAACAAAAAAAATCCCATTCCCCTGATAAAATTTTCCTGGAAAAATGCCTTTACCTCCATAAAAGAGGCAGCCTGGGAAATTCCCTTACCCATTTTTGTATTTGCAGGTATCTATTCCGGATATTTTGCTGTGTCTGAAGCAGCTGCGGTAACCGCAATGTATGTGCTGGTGATTGAAGTATTTATTTACAGGGAAATAAAAATATCCCAGCTTGCCGCTATTATCCGGGAATCCATGGTCATGGTGGGGGGAATATTGCTGATTCTCGGGGTTTCTTTGGCATTAACCAATTTTCTCATTGATGCAGAAGTCCCCATGAAACTTTTTGCCATGTGCCAGACCTTTGTGAGCAGCAAGCTGGTATTTTTGATCCTGCTGAACCTTTTTCTTCTGATCCTGGGCGCCATGCTGGATGTTTTTTCGGCCATCATTATCATGGTGCCGTTGATGCTGCCCGTGGCCCTGGAATACGGGGTTCACCCGGTGCACCTGGGAATTATTTTTCTGGCCAATATGCAAATAGGATATTTTACACCGCCCGTGGGCATGAACCTTTTCATTGCCAGCTACCGGTTCAACAAACCCATTATAGACATCTACCGAGCCACCATCCCCTTTATGCTGGTCCTTTTATTATCGGTTCTGATCATCACCTATTGGCCGGCGCTGAGCCTGTTTCTAATTTCCTAACCCTTTTTAATCATATCTGTCGAGAACTTTTTTATAATCCAGGGCAGCCCCATCACTCAAGCGTCAAATAGGTGTTATAAATTTTTGTCACAGCCTTTACCGTATCCAGAAATAAATCATCCGGAACAACCAGGGGTTTTTCCTGGAGGGTCAACCGGTGCATTACCTGTCTCATACCCACATATGCCTCCTGGAGAACCTGGCTCTCAGCCCCTGGAATTATCCCTTCAACGCTTAA
>PIVS01000243.1 GCA_003353855.1 Desulfobacteraceae bacterium | reverse complement strand
CAGCGGTTGTCTACCCTGGTTACTAACCATTAGCAGAAACTTTCGACAATTATCACTGGAATTAATGAAATTTATTCCGGTTTCCGTAGATTTTTGGGAGAAACAGGTAATGCTCCCAATCACCATCGATAATGTATTTTGCCCAAGCTGCAGACCCAAGAGTTCCCTTTGCAGGGTTAACACCGGCTATTCCCGCAATAATGATGTAAGCTTCAGATAAATCAAAAAAACCATTCATTCCCAGAGACATGACAGAGGATGCCGCATTGGCAAAACCCATCTGTGTAACCATCAACGCATGCCCCCTGTCATTGTAGCAGACAGGAAACATCATTCCGGGAATTTTCAGGCGCCCTGTCATTTTTTCTCCCTCCACCCAGAACTGTGCTTCTCCAGGAGTGTCTCCCGTCATTTTACCAACTTCAAACATAGCGATGGTCAAAACCTTGATTTTCAAAGGGTTACTATCTGCTTTTGTTATCTTTATAGGCATCGAGCAGCTACTAAACAGCATGATAACTACGATTAAAAAAGAAAATAGTTTTTTCATCAGCACCTCGATAAAATTATTTATGCTATATAATATATTCTAATAACCAATTAAAATCAAACCGGATCCTTACTATAAACATAACCCAAGACAAGTGCACATTACAAATGTGTCGAGAACCATTTTGAAGAGTTGGAAAGGGCTTGGGACGACATGTATGCTTCCCGGTACGGCGGTCGTTGTCAAGGAACTTGTCGCTTAAATCATTTTTAAAATGCACATAAAAGTGTGTCATCAATCTCCCGCCCACAAGGATCTCAACACGGAGGTACTGGCTGTTTTTATGCCGCAGTTAGATATTTTTGCTGGATATCTTCCACCTCTTTCATATTTTCCGTAAACAGGGCCAAAAGTTGGGGGTCAAAATGATTGCCAGAGCCCTTTTCCATAATTCTAAGGGCCTTTTTATTGGAATAGGCTTTTTTATAGGGTCGAACACTTGTCAGTGCGTCAAAAACGTCTGCAATGGCGCAAATCCTTCCACTCAAAGGAATCATTTCTTTTTTTAAACCAAAGGGATACCCTGTGCCGTCCCATTTTTCATGGTGGCTAATGGCAATGATTTCTCCTGTCTGCAACAGGGTGGAACTTGAGTCAGTAAGGATCTGGCTTCCCATGACCGGGTGCTGCTGTATTAAATTCCATTCCGGTTTATTTAATTTTCCTGGTTTGAGCAAAATTTCTTCCGGGGTCCCTATTTTCCCAATGTCATGCAGAGGACTTGCGTATAGTATCATTTCAACCTCACCTGGCGAAAGGTTTATCAGGGTCGCCAGCATGGCGGAAAACCGGCTCATCCGCTTTATATGGCTTGCTGTCCCAATATCCTTGAATTCTGCTGCGACAACAAGCCTGTGAATCGTTTCCATGTGGGCGTTCTGGAGCTGACGCTGTGCCTTTACCACATCCTGCATTGACTCGCGTAATGAAAGAGTACGGCGCTGAACAATCATTTCCAGTTCCCTTTGGTTACGTTTTAAATCGTCCTGGGCCATTTTCATTTTTAACAGGGAGGTGGTCCGAACCTTGAGTTCAGTCATATCAACGGGTTTGGAAATAAAATCATTTGCCCCGACTTCTACGGCCCGAACCCTGTCTTCACGGCTGGTGAGTCCGGTAACCATAATGATGGGTATATCTTTGTATTCCTCTTGTTTGCGCACCGACTGTACCACTTTAAACCCATCCATTCCAGGCATTAGGATATCCAGCAATATTAAATCAATGTCAAAGACAAGCTTAGATAATGCTTCAAAACCGTCAGAGGCTGTTTCAATCTCATACCCAAGACTTTCAAGCATCTTCTGTAGCAATTGTCTGACACTGTCATTATCGTCAACTACCAAGATCCTTTTTTTCTTTTCCATGGTTATTATTTCCTATTAAAATAGTGAATTAAAAGAAAATAGAGTTCTTTTTGTGAAATAAAACAGGTAAATCGTGACGGGTCAATTGCAATCCCAAAGAATATATTCATCTGTCATAATATTTTATTCTATCAAATCTGGCTTTAAAGTCAAAAAATTATTATTGAAACAGAGGTTTGTTTTTTTTTAAATTACTGAAAAACCAATTTTGTAAAGGAGATTTCGGTTGACAATGCAACTGAACTAAATTACAGTCAGTTGCATTATCAACTGAAAGAGAGGCCTATGTTTAAATCATTTGCAGCACAAGCGGTTGGCAGGAGGATCAATCTTTTGTTCCGTCTGTCCATGATGCACCTTAAGGGTGAGATGAAAAAAATGGGGGTGGGGCCAGGAGATTATGTCATTCTCCCCATCCTGTACCTCCAGGACGGGTTGAGCCAGGATGAATTGTCCAAACAGATGCGGGTGGATAAATCCAATACAGCCCGGGCTGTGGCAAAGCTTGAAAAGATGGGAATGGTGGAACGAAAGCCTGACCCGGATGAATACAGGATCAAACGGGTATATCTTAGTAAAAAAGCCCGGGAGATGGAAGCTGATTTTCTTAATGTACTAAAAGAGTGGCACTATACATTAGTCAAAGATATTGACCCCCAGGAGCTGGATGTGATTAAAAGAGGCCTGGACAGGATGATGAAAAATGCAGAGATCTCCCTGGGCCTGGAAGAGTTAGACAACATATTCAATAGGAAAATCATATGACTCACTTAAAAAAGCTTGTGATCCTTATACCAATCATCATCGGAGTGGGGCTGTTCATTGTAATGAAAACCAATAGGAAACCGCCAGTGCGGCTGGAAGGTCATGAACGGGTCCAGGCTGTCCGGGTCATCTCCCTTGAAAAAACAGCAGTGATTCCCAGGAGTACAGGGTATGGATATGTCAGGGCAGACCGAACCTGGCAGGCCATCCCCGAAGTCAGTGGTCAGGTGGTCTTCATGGATGAAAAGATTAAAAAAGGGTATTTTATCCACAAGGGGGATCTGCTGCTGAAAATTGATACCCGGGCCTATGGACTTGCTGAATCCAGGGGGGTAGCAGAGGTCTTGAATCTTACTGCCCGGCTCAAGGAATTGGAGCAGTCCAAGAAAAATACCGAGCAGCTTCTGGTCATTGAGAAAAAAGCATTGGTCATTGCCTCCCAGGAACTTGACCGGAAACGCAAACTTCATGAAAAACAATATATTTCTGCCTCGGACATGGAAAAGGAGGAGACAAACTTTCTGGCCCGCCAGACCGCTGTGAATAATTTTGAAAACACCTTGAAACTGATCCCAACCCAGAAAAGAGCATTGCTTGCCCTGAAAAAATCAGGGGAATCCTCGGTTGCGGAACGTCGTCTTGATGTGTCTAAAACTGAAATCCGTGCCCCTTTCAACGGAAGAATTTCCAAGGTGAATATTGAACGGTTCCAATTTGCCCCGGCCGGTACTATCATGCTGGAGGCTGAGAGTATTGACAGGGCAGAGATACCGGTCCAGCTGAGCCCCCGGGAGTTTTTCAAGCTGCTGCCCCGTGATCGCACCAAGGCCTTCGGGCAGGTCCCTGACATAGAGACTATCCGCAGGGCCATCGGTATCACGGCACGGGTCAGACTCCCCTTGTCCGAGGGCAAAGTCATTGAATGGGAAGGCCTGTTTTCCAGGACCGGGGAATCCCTGGATGCTGCCACAGGCACCCTGACTTTTTTTGTGACAGTGGACAATCCCTATGGAAATCTTATTCCGGGTAAACGACCTCCCCTGGCCACCAACATGTACGTGGAGGTTGAATTGTCAGGCAGGATTTTGAAAGATAGGTTTATAATTCCCAGAAGTTCTGTCCATGGGGGCAACCTTTACATCTGCACCAGGGAAAATCGTCTGGAAATCAGGCCTGTCACAGTGGAATTTTTCATGAATGATGTGGCTGTTCTGGCTGAGGGCGTGGGTGTTGGGGAAAAGATCATACTCAGCGATCTGGTCCCGGCTGTGGAAGGGATGAAGCTTTTGCCTCAACAAGATAATGTAAAAACCGAACAACTCAAACGCCAGGCCACAGGGGAGAGTATCTGATATGAATGCATTCAAGGCACTGATCTCCTATCTGAGTGCTCATCCCACAGCTGCCAACCTGGCTATGGTGCTTTTTATAGCATTGGGTGCTATTTCAGTTGGAGATCTGAAGCGGGAAACATTTCCTGATTTCAGTGTGGATGCCATAGAGATAACCGCCATTTATCCGGGGGCAACGGCCGAAGATGTGGAGGCATCCATCTGCCGCCGTATAGAGGATGCCATTGACAGTGTCAGCCATATTGAAGAGGTCAGGAGTACAGCCATGGAAAACCAGGCCAGGGTGGTGGTGGACATGGTGAAAGACGGGGACATTAACCAGTTCTTAAACGATATCAAGACCGAAGTGGAAGCCATCAGCGATTTTCCGGATCATGTGGAGGATGTTATTGTCAAACGGATCAACCGGACGGATCAGGTGGTCTCCATTGCCGTAACCGGTCCCATGGACCCGGTTAATCTAAAGTTTTTCTGCGAGGATCTTAAAGACAGGATCAAGCAGATTGACCTTATTTCCCAGGTGGAGGTAAAGGGTTTTTCCGGCCATGAGTTTCTCATTGAGGTTCCCTTTTATGATATGATGCGTCTGGGATTGTCTGTATCCGATATTGAGGCGGCCGTGTCTGCCCAGAATATTGATTTGCCGGTCGGCAGCCTTAAAACCCGGGATACCGATATATTGATCCGGTTTACAGAAGAGCGAAAAACCGTTCCGGAATTAGGTGATCTCATTGTGGTGTCAAGCACCACTGGGGCCCAGATCCCCTTGGCAGAGATAGCAAAGATTACAGACCGGTTTGAGGATGAGGAGGATAAGATTCTTTTCAACGGCAACAGGGCAGGCATCCTCCAGATAAATAAAACAAAGACTGAAGACGCGCTTGATATTATGGATGCGGTCACAGGTTTTCTGGAAAAGGAGCGGGCCAGGGCACCTTCCGGTGTATCCTTTGTCCTGACACAGAATGTATCGGAAATTGTCCGGGACCGTCTGGATATGCTGATAAAAAATGCCGTCCAGGGTTTGATTCTGGTCTTTATTGCCATGGTGATTTTTTTCCCTTTAAAATTTTCCTTCTGGGTGGTTATGGGGCTGCCTGTCTCCTTTGCCATGACTTTTTTTATTATGAAGCATCTGGGATTATCCCTGAATATGCTTTCCATGGTGGGTCTGCTCATTGGGGTTGGGATTCTCATGGATGATGCCATTGTTATTGCCGAGAATGTGGCGGCCAATCTGGAAAAGGGAAAGAACGGATTTCAGGCCACTGTGGATGGGATAACCGAGGTGGCTCCCGGGGTGTTTTCTTCCTTTTTGACAACTCTTTTTGTCTTCGGGGCCCTGGCCCTGAGCATGGCAGGTGATATCGGCAAGGTTCTCTATGTGATTCCGGTGATCCTCATCCTTACCCTGTCCGTGAGTCTGGTGGAGGCCTTTTGCATCCTGCCCAACCATCTTGCCCATGCCCTTGCCGCCAATGGAAAGCAGATTAAATCCAATTGGCTCAGGCGTAAAATCGAAGGGGGGCTGGACTGGGTGAGGGAAAAGGTGTTGGGTCGCCTGGTGGACCTTGCCATTGATTATCGGTATCTTTTTGTGGGACTGATAGTTTTTGTTTTTATTTTTTCCCTGTCAATGATTGCCGGCGGACACCTCAAGGTCAGGGCCTTTCCTGAGATCGACGGAGACGTGATCCAGGCCAGGATTCTTTTTCCCCAGGGCACCCCCCTGGATCGCACCGTTTTTTATGTGGACAAGCTGGTGGATGCGGCGGAGAAAATTAACCAGGATCTTTCCCCGCAGCCCGGAGGGGGCGATCTGGTGGAGCATATCTCTGTCCTTTACAATACCAATGTGGATGCCGGGGAAACAGGGCCCCATGTGGCCACCGTCTCTTTGGACCTCTTAAGTGCCGAAGTCAGGACTGCCACCATTGACCAGATTACTCACCAATGGCGTGCCCTTACCGCAAATATGCCCGATGCCCTTGCCCTTGCCTTTAAAGAGCCAGCCATAGGTCCCGGGGGTCTGCCCATAGAGATCCGTCTCAAGGGCAAGGATCTGGATGAACTTAAGCAGGCTTCCACCCGGCTGATCAATTGGCTGTATCAATACCAGGGAGTCTCGGATCTTTACGATGACCTGAGACCGGGTAAACCTGAAATTAATGTCACACTCAAGCATGGGGCCAAGCCCAGAGGTTTTACCGCCAGAATGGTTGCAAACCAGCTTCGGGCTGCTTTCTATGGGAGTACGGCCAGTGAGATGATTGTCAGGGACGAATCCTATGAGGTCAATTTGCAAATTGCCGATGCAGACCGTGACAGCGTTGCCCGTCTTGAAAATTTTTATTTCATTAACCCCAATGGAGAGCGGGTTCCTTTAAGTACAATTGCCTCTGTTACACGGGGCAGGGGATATGCCGGGATCAGGCGGGTGGAAGGTATTAGGACAGTTACCGTGACAGGAGACATGGATACGGCTCTGGCCAATGCAGCAGATGTTATTGCCGATACAAAGGCCCGGTTTCTGCCGGAACTGAAAAAAGAATTTCCCGGAATAACAACCGGTCTGGAAGGCCAGGCAAAGGAGATGAAGGCCTCAATGGGCGGGATGTTAAAGGCGCTTGGAATAGGTATTTTCGGGGTGTTTTGTCTATTGAGTTTTCAGTTTAAATCCTACCAGGAACCGGTGGTGGTCATGGTCACCATTCCCTTTGCATTTATCGGTGTGGTATGGGGGCATATTTTCATGGGGCTTGAGCTTGCCATGCCAAGTATCATGGGTTTTATTTCCCTGGCCGGTATTGTGGTCAATGACTCCATCCTTCTGGTTACCTTTGTCAAGCAGCATACGGCCATGGGAGAGACTGTGGTCCAGGCAGGGAAGCAGGCCGCTAGGAAACGGTTCCGGGCAGTTCTATTGACTTCTGTTACCACCATTGCCGGGTTGCTGCCCCTGCTGGCAGAGAGGTCTCTCCAGGCCCAGATCCTGATTCCCCTGGCCTGTTCCATTGTTTTTGGCCTGATGGTTTCCACTGTATTGGTGTTGGTGGTGGTGCCCAGCCTCTATGCCATCCTGGGAGATTTC
>PIVS01000242.1 GCA_003353855.1 Desulfobacteraceae bacterium | reverse complement strand
AGCACTACCCTTGAGACCATTGAAAATGACAAGGTCATGGACGGTATCGTTAAAAATATTACAGAGTACGGTATATTTGTCGATCTTGGCGGTGTGGACGGACTTCTTCATATTACAGACATTTCCTGGGGTCGTGTTAAACATCCGTCAGAGCTTTTCTCCGTCGGTGATAATATCACGGTAAAAATACTTTCTTTTGATTTTGAAAAAGAAAGAGTGTCCCTTGGTATGAAACAGTTGACACCAGATCCCTGGACAACAGCCGTTGAAAAATATCCCATTGCTTCAAAGATCAAGGGCAAGGTTGTCAGCCTGACTGACTATGGTGCCTTTATTGAGCTGGAAGAGGGTGTTGAAGGTCTGATCCATGTGTCTGAAATGTCATGGACCAGAAAAGTTCGCCATCCATCCCAGATGGTTGCCGTGGGTGAAGAAGTTGAAGCGGTTGTGCTTGACCTGAAACCCGATAACAGAAGAATATCGCTTGGTATCAAACAGACTGTTGACAACCCCTGGGAAATTATTTCCCAGAAATATCCTGTGGGCACAATCATTGAGGGTAAAATCAAAAATATCACTGAATTCGGTCTGTTCATCGGCATTGACGATGATATTGACGGACTGGTTCATATTTCTGATATTTCCTGGACAAAACGGATCAAGCATCCTTCTGAAGTTTACAAGAAAAATGATACCATCCAGGCGGTTGTCCTTGATATTGACAAATCCAATGAAAGATTTTCTCTGGGTATCAAACAGACCCAGGCAGATCCATGGGAATCCGTTGCAGAACGCTATGAAGTGGGTAAAGAAATCTCTGGTGTTATCACAAACCTGACCGACTTCGGTGTATTTGTGGAATTGGAAGAGGGTATTGAAGGCCTTGTTCATGTTTCTGAAATCAGCAAGGAAAACATCAAGAGCCCGAAAGAGCATTACCAGATCGGTGAAACCATTACGGCCAAGGTAATGAATATAAATTCCGATGAAAGACGGATCGGCCTTTCCATCAAGCGTCTTGAAGAAGATGATGATGATAAGTATCTTGAAGACTTTGCAAAAAACATGAAACCTGCGACCTCTTCCTTTGGTGAGCTTCTCAGGAACAACATTCAGGAGCAGCTTGAAGCCAATAAAACCCAGGAAGCTACTGACACTGAGGAAAAAGACGAAGAATAATGCAATGAATGAAATCTAATTGATTGCAGTTTCAATAGTGTTACAGAGGGGGCCGGTAAAGATACTTTTATCCGGCCCCTTTTTATTTTTTAACTGACCCTTTAACTCTATACAGGATAAAATTTTATGTTTTCCCGACGACATCCCTTTTTGTTTTTTGTAACCATTATCTCCACCTGCATGACCCTGGTTTTTTTAGGGTTTGTGGGGCTTGTTCATCTAAGTTCAAAAATGATGGATAACGGTTTTTCCGAATCCCTGGGCAGCGAAAAGGGAAATGTAGGTATTGTGGAGGTGACCGGCCCCATTATTTCTTCCAAAAAGATTATTGAGGATATTAAAACTTTTAGGGAAAATGATGATATCAAGGCCATAATTATCAGGATAGACAGTCCTGGAGGCGGTATTGGTCCTTCCCAGGAAATATATCGTGAGCTGATCAAAACCCGTGCCCAAAAAAAAGTAATTGCTTCCATGGGATCAGTGGCAGCCTCCGGCGGATATTATGTCGCCGCCGCTACCCAGGGAATCGTGGCAAATCCCGGGACCATTACCGGGAGTATCGGTGTGATCATGGAATATGCCAATCTCATGGAGATTGCCAAAAAGATCGGTATTTCTCCTGTGGTGATTAAAAGCGGAGAGTTCAAGGATATGGGTTCCCCCCTGCGGGAGATCAAAGATAACGAGAAAAAGATATTTCAGCAACTGGTGGATGAACTTCACCTTCAGTTTGTCAGCGATGCTGCCAAGGCCAGAAATATGGAGGTTGCTGCCATGGCAAAGCTGGCAGACGGCAGGGTTTATACCGGCCAAAAAGCGCTACACCTCAAGCTCGTTGATCGTTTGGGGAATTTGGATGATGCGGTTCAATGGGCAGGAGAATTGGCCCAGATAAAGGGAACTCCCGTACCTGTTTATCCCAGGGAGGACAAGATGACATTTATCCGAAGGTTAGCCGATACCCTACTCAAAGATATCAACATCTCCGGCGCCATATCGGATAATTTCAGGTATATCGTCAATTAAAGAAATCACGGATGAGGGTGAGCCCGGCACCGGGCCGCCGTCTATTACCGCTTCCAGTCGGTTTCCAAAGTAGTCGTGGAGCAGGGAAGGGTCTTCAAATATATTTCCATCGGGATCAGTGGCAGAGGTGGAGATGATGGGATTGCCCAGTTCCTTGGAAAGGAGCAGCGCTATTTGATTGTTCGGCACCCTGATACCCGCTGTTTTTCGTTTGGTCAGCATGATTTTGGGAACCATTCTGGAGCCTGACAGGACAAAGGTATAGGGACCGGGCAATAGTCGTTTCATATTCCGATAGGCAAAATTTGAGATCTTGGCGTAGGTGGATATGTCTTTGAGGTCCGGGCAGATAAAACTGAAGGGTTTGTTTTTATCCCTTTGTTTGATGGCATATATTTTTTCAATGGCCTTTTTATTCATGATATCGCATCCAATACCATAAAAGGTATCTGTGGGGTAGGCCACAATACCGCCTTTCTGTAAAATATTCACCACCCGCTGGATTTGGCGCTCCTGGGGATTATCCGGATTTATTTTTAATAACATTTTAGTTCTGCCGTCCCTTTTTTGCAATGACCATTGTTATAATTTAGAGCGCTTTTTATAAAAAATGCCCTAACAAAAGCATAAAATTAGTAAAAAATAAACAATGGTGAAATTATAGGTAAATTCAGTCTGTGTCAATCAAATCATCAAATATTAGTCAACGATTTTGGCACCGTTTCATCTCCAAAGCTGATTCCCAATGCCCTGGCCGTCATAACTAGTTCACCCTCGGGATCCACCCGTCGTGTTTTATTGATGGCCTCCATTAGGGTGACCGGCCCCATCATGCCGTTCTTTTTTAGGGCTACCATGCAGCCAAATTGTGCTTTGGTAATCATTTGGAATGCATGGACGCCGAACCGGGTGCACAACTGCCTGTCCCACTGGGTGGGCTGGCCTCCTCTCTGTAAATGGCCCAGTACCACACACCGGGTCTCTTTTTTTGTCCTATTTTCTATTTCCATTTCAACCATGTGTCCTATTCCGCCCAACCGGACTTCCCCGTTCTTTCCAGTTTTGTTTGTTGTGACAAACCCATGTCCCTCAAGGGTTGCCCCCTCTGCCACTATGACAATGGTGAAATGTTTTCCCTCGGCTTCCCTTGCCTTAATTTTTTTTTGGATGGCATCATAGTTAAATTCGATTTCCGGGATCAGGATCACATCTGCCCCGCCTGCTAACCCGGCATAGGCGGCAATCCATCCGGCATACCGGCCCATTACCTCCAGGACCATTACCCGGTTGTGGCTTTGGGCTGTGCTGTGCAAGCGATCCAGGGCATCCACGGCACAGGCCACGGCAGTGTCAAATCCAAAGGTCATCTGTGTGGCATCCAGATCATTATCAATGGTCTTAGGGACCCCCACCACGGGAAATCCCATTTCAAACATCTGCTGGGCAATGGTAAGGGTGCCGTCTCCGCCAATAACAGCAAGTGCATAAAGGCCCAGGGCATTAAAATTGGTTTTGGCCTGGTTCAGGATCTTTTGTGGAACCTGACGCAGTTCGCCAAGTCCGGTTTTTGCGGAAAATTGTCCGCTGTTGGCCGATCCCAGGATGGTGCCTCCCCGGATGAGCAGGCCGTCCATATCCTTAACCGCCAGGGGAACTGTCTGGACCGGGGTGAGAAGTCCGTCAAATCCGCCATGGATTCCTAAACATTCCCAGCCGTATAGGGATCCTGCCTTAACTATGGCCCGGATTACCGCATTTAGTCCGGGGCAGTCTCCGCCCCCGGTTACAATACCGATTTTTTTTCTCATCCATATCCCCCATATTTTGTTCAAGTGATCCCGGGATTATTTGATTTTAACTTTTTCTGGAATATACCATAAAATGTCAGGAAGACAAACTTAAGGATCGAAAAGTTAATAAATTCAACCTGAAATTAGTGAAAAAGTCTAAATTGAAATCACATAAATTTATCCATTGCCTTGCAGGCTAAAAACATGGGGTTAGTGATTTTATAAATTTTTGACTATGATTCACCAATCAGGATTTGAAAGATGGGAAATGTGGTCCCGCTTAAAGTAAAGGATATGAAATTGTTAAAAAAAAGAAAATGGGTTGTTGGGTGGGATTGGTTCTTGCCTTTATTCTTGTCATCCAGGTTGGCCGTTACTTTTTCAGGAATCAGGAATGGAAGGCCGGGAACACTTTTATCAATGGGCCGTACCATTGGCGATGGGCTGGCAGCTGTGGATTCTGCTATACTTAAAGTGGTTCCCCTAATTATGGTTCATGGAACCCATTTGACAATGATTCGAAACCTTTTGGTTTCAAGCCGACGGATACCACCGGCCATTCCCCTCATCCTAAAAATGTTGACACCGTAAATCAACGCTCATCTGCTCTTCATGTAAACGCGTGATAACATGGGGTTCCAGAATCATGGTGCCCATAAAGAGGACGTCCAGGATCATTCTGCGCCGCAAAAAGAAAGCGAAGCAACCCAGCACTGATAACTCCGACAGCCTTTGGATTAATTTAAGTTTAACCCAAAGGCTGTGGTTATTGAACTTGCCAGAAACGATAAATTTTGGTAAGAGTACGTGTTTATATACTGATTTTAAATTTCAAATTTGGCTGGCTGCTTAAAAACTTTTAGATAGCTGGCCATAATAGTATTAATAAACACTTTTTCCCTTTCTGGAGGCTTTTATGTCCAATATATTATCCGAAGAAGGACTATCATTTGATGATGTCCTTTTAGTCCCTGATTATTCAGCAATTTTGCCCGATGAGGTAACCACCGGTGCACGGCTTACCAAAGAACTTGAACTCAATGTTCCCATTGTCAGTGCTGCCATGGATACAGTTACTGAGGCTCATACCGCCATTAGCATGGCAAGGACCGGGGGGCTTGGATTTATCCACAGGAACCTGAGTATTGAAGAACAGGCCATTGAGGTGGATCGAGTGAAAAAATCGGAAAGCGGCATGATTGTTGATCCGGTCACGGTCCGCCCGGATACCTCGATTTCCGAGGTGTTGCAGATAATGGCCAAATACCGGATCTCAGGCGTTCCCGTAACAGAAGGGGACAAGCTTGCGGGGATTGTGACCAACCGGGATTTAAGATTTGAAACCCAGCTGGAGAAACCGGCCAGTGCGGTTATGACCAGTAAAAATTTGGTCACGGTTCCTGAAAAGTGTACCTTGGGAGAGTCTAA
This sequence comes from Desulfobacteraceae bacterium, assembly GCA_003353855.1. Lineage (GTDB taxonomy): Bacteria > Desulfobacterota > Desulfobacteria > Desulfobacterales > Desulfobacteraceae > NBML01. The sequence continues at coordinate 1,701 of PIVS01000242.1, read as the reverse complement.
AATCATGCTCCACAAGCACAGGATTGAAAAACTGCTGGTGGTGGACAAGGAAGGCAAGCTCAAGGGACTGATCACCATCAAGGATATCGAGAAAATTAAAAAATATCCCAATGCCTGCAAGGATTCATTGGGGAGGCTGCGGGCAGGGGCTGCCATTGGCGTGGGCTCGGATATGATGGAACGAGTTCAGGCCCTGATGCGGGCCAGTGCCGATGCCCTGGTAATCGACACCTCACATGGTCATTCCAAAAATGTAATGGATGCCATTCGAAAAATCAAAGCGGCCTTTCCCCACAGTCAATTGGTGGCCGGGAATGTGGCCACGGAATCAGGCGCAAAGGCGTTGATTGATGCCGGGGTCGATGCCGTAAAAATCGGAATCGGACCGGGGTCCATTTGTACCACCCGTATTGTGGCAGGTGTTGGGGTTCCCCAGCTTACGGCCATTCAAAATTGCAAGGAAATTTCAAAGAAAACCGGGGTGCCCATTATAGCAGACGGCGGGATTAAATTTTCCGGGGATATTGCCAAAGCATTGGGAGCAGGGGCTAATGCGGTCATGCTGGGCAGCCTTCTGGCCGGTACCCAGGAGAGTCCCGGGGAACTTGTTATCTACCAGGGGCGTTCCTACAAGGCATACAGGGGCATGGGATCTGTTGAGGCCATGAAACAGGGCAGCTCCGACCGCTATTACCAAAAAGATACGGATGCGGATGAGGAATTGGTACCTGAAGGGATTGTCGGCAGGATTCCCTACAGGGGAACGGTCAGGGAGAATATTGTTCAGATGATCGGCGGGCTCAAGGCGGGTATGGGATATCTGGGGGCTGCCACCATTGAAGAACTCCATGAAAAAGCCAAGTTTATCAGGATCAGTTCTGCCGGACTCAAGGAGAGCCATGTCCATGATGTTGTGATCACAAAAGAAGCCCCCAACTACAGAGTGGGGACAAGTTAAACACCCATGACAGATCTATCTTCCCCTTTTTACCATTTGCACCTTCATTCGGAGTTTTCCCTGCTGGATGGGGCCATACGCCTGGATTCTCTTTTTAAACGATGCCGGGAATACGGCATGGATGCCGTGTCCATCACCGACCACGGCACCATGTTTGGTGTGGCAGAGTTCTATGAAAAAGCCAGGAAAGCCGACATTAAACCTATTATCGGTTGTGAAGTTTATGTGGCCCCCAGAACTTTAAATGACAGAACTCAAGCGGATCACAAGGGGTTGAATCATTTGGTGCTGCTGGCCAAGGATTTGCAGGGCTATGCAAATTTGTGCAAGCTTGTTTCCATAGCTCAGCTCCAGGGGTTTTATTATAAACCCAGGATTGACAGACAGTTGCTTGCAGCTCATTCCAGGGGACTGATAGGTCTGTCTGCCTGCCTGAAAGGTGATATTCCCCAGGCTATTTTGCAAAATAATATGGATGCCGCTGATGCTGCTGCCCAATATTATATAAACACCCTGGGGGAGGGGAACTTTTACCTGGAAGTTCAGGAAAACGGAATGGAGATCCAGCATAGGGTTAATGCAGGAATTGCCGATATGAGCCAGCGGCTGTCCATCCCCATGGTTGCCACCAATGATTGTCATTACCTGTCCAAGGGGGATGCCAGGGCACATGAGATTCTTTTGTGCATCCAGACAGGGAATACAATTAACAGCGAGAAGCGGTTTAAATTTGATTCCGACGA
>PIVS01000795.1 GCA_003353855.1 Desulfobacteraceae bacterium | reverse complement strand
TTAATGATATAAAAAATTATTATTATAATCTAAATATAATAATCCAATAGGAATATGGAGGCAATAATGCATGCATTATTAACAGGGCCCGTCTTTTATGGTTCGCTTGGGGTCTGTATCATCGGAATGATTGTTCGCTTTTATCAATACTTTAACGGTCTTTCCTGGCAACTTGACAGAGTGGCTTATAAAGAATACCCGGCCATGGGATTTAAGGGTGCTGTTAGATCAATTTACAAATGGCTTATACCCTATGGGACATATGGATGGAGACAACAACCTGTCCTTGCTGCCGCATTTTTCGGCTTCCACATAGGCGTTGTGTGCCTGCCTTTGTTTCTCATTGGTCATAATGTGTTTTTAAAGGAAAAACTTGGATTTTCCCTCTTTACCATCAGTAACCCTGTTGCCGACTTTTTAACCTGGACAGCAATCGGAAGTTTGGCGTTGCTGATCCTGCGACGGTTGGTTCTTCCTGAAGTCAGAATCATGACCGACAAAAAGGATTGGGGGGTGTTATTCCTCTCCATGGCCCCCCTTGTCACAGGGTTACTGGCCCGGTATCAGATAGGTGATTATTCATTCTGGTTAAATGCCCATATCCTCACAGGGGAACTGGTCCTGCTGGCCATTCCCTTTACTAAGTTGTCCCATGTATTCCTGTTCTTTGCGTCCCGGGCCCAGCTTGGAATGGATTTTGGAATAAAAAGAGGCGGACTCAAAGGAACAAAAATGGACTGGTAGTTAATGCCTATTAACACCAGTTTTTAAGGAGAATATCCATGCCGGAAGGTACATTATGCAATAAAAAACCCGTTGACACAGCCGAAGGGATCACAACCCTTCTTGCTGACAAAAGCGGTAAAACATATTATGAAGAAATGAAAAGTTTGGAAATCGATTCCGATCTTTTGTGGAAAACCATCCAGGCCAGCTGTAAAAGCAGGATCAGGACCTGGCTTGAAATTTGTGCCCATTGCGGCATGTGTGCCGACAGCTGTTTTCTGTATCTTGCCAATGAGAAAAAACCCGAACAGGTTCCTGCCTATAAAATCCAGTCCACCCTGGGTGAAATAGTCCGGAAAAAAGGGAAGGTTGACAATGCCTTCATGCTTCACGCCATGGAAGTTGCCTGGGCCCAGTGCACCTGCTGCAACCGCTGCGGCACCTATTGCCCCCATGGGATTGATACCGGCATTATGTTCGGCTACCTCCGGGGTCTTTGCTACCAGCAGGGATTTGTCCCCTGGGAGATGAAAATCGGTGCCGGCATGCACAGGGTCTACAATGCCCAGATGGATATATCCAGCGAAGATTATGTTGATACCTTTGAATGGATGATTGAGGAAAATGAAGATGAGTGGCCGGGACTTACCGTTGAGGTGGACAAGGAAGATGCAGATATCATGTACACGGTTAATGCCCGGGAGGCCAAACATTATCCAGAAGACCTGGCTGAAGCTGCCATTTTATTCCATGTTGCCGGAGAGAACTGGACCATCCCCACAAAGGGGTGGGAACTGACCAGTCTTGCCATGTTTGCCGGGGATTGGGCTGCCTGTAAAATGCAGGTGGAAAGTGTCTATGATGCCATGAAACGCCTGAAACCCAAACGGATGATCGGAACCGAATGCGGCCATGCCCATCGCGCAACGGTTGTTGAAGGCCCCTATTGGGCCGGTATCAAAACAGGCAGACCCCCTGTTGAATCCATTCACTATATTGAATGGCTGGCAGAGGCCCTGAGAGAAGGTAA
>PIVS01000241.1 GCA_003353855.1 Desulfobacteraceae bacterium | reverse complement strand
CATTTGGAAGAGCGAAAGGGCAAGCTGGAACTGGTAATAGAAAAAAGCATAGTGGATCTGAATTCAAATGCCTTCAGGGTCTATAAAGCCTTGCGGGATAAGTGGGTGGCATTGGATTCAGAAGGGGACCATTACCGCCAGCCGGGACCGGTCCGTTTTTTCGGTGAAACCGAAGAGGACAGGCCCATTTCCCTGGTACTTAATTCCCTGGGGCCTGAACCCAAATGCTAAAACAAATGATGGGCTGATCTGGTTGGGAAAATTTTTAAGAGGTGTTTTTGGGGCGGTGAATCCTTAACAAAGGGCTCATAAATCTGAACCGATTGTTTCCGCCCCGGCACCCTTACCCTGTCAACAAAGTTAAAGGAAAATCTGTTTTCCAGTTTTTCTTTGGTAAATTCAGAGACAAGGATGGTGGTGCCATAGGTTTTGTTGACCCCTTCAAGCCTGGATGTCAGGTTAACATTGTCTCCCATGACCGTATAATCAATCCGGTCATAGCTGCCGAAATTTCCTACACTCATCATTCCTGAATTAATTCCAATACCAATGACAATCTCAGGCAGACCCTGTTCCTTGAAACTCCGGTTGATTTTTATCAGGTGCTCTTTCATTAAAAGGGCTGTTTGAACGGCTTTGCCTGCATGATCCGGTTCATCGTTAGGGGCTCCCCAGAAGGCTATAATGGTATCGCCAATGAATTTATCCACGGTGCCTTTGTTTTTCATGATGATACGACTCATTTGTGTCAGGTATCGGTTCATGAATTTTCCAAGGGCCATGGCGTCCATTTTTTCAGAAAGGCTGGTAAAGCCTTGGATGTCTGAAAACAGAACGGTAAGTTCCCTTTGTTCCCCGGTCAAAGAAAGTTGTTTGGGATTTTTTACAAGGGATTTTACCACCTCAGGAGCCAGGTGATGGGAAAAAACGGTTTGGATATATCGTTTGGCACGGCCTTCGCGAACATAGTTTAAGATATTAATCAGGATTAAGAGAATCAGAAAGAGGGCAAGGGGAAAGGTCATTCCGATAAGTATATTATTGAGAAAGAAAAAATAATAATTTCCCGTAAAAATCAACAGGAAAAATAACAAGGCCCCCACGCCCCCAACCAGGGGGCGGGAAAAAGACAGGATAAGGTTCAGAAGAAATCCTCCCATAAGAATCAATATATAGGTGACGGTGATTTCCGTGAATACGTCATATTCAAAGGGATCTCCCTGTATGAGATTGTCAATGACGGTGGCATTAATTTCAGTGCGGGGCATGGCACTGGAAAAGGGGGTGGCTTTTAAATCAAATAACCCGGTGGCAGAAGATCCCACCAGGACAAATTTTTCTTTAAGGCCCGGATGGGGGCGGTTGGGCAAAAGATCTTTGGCAGATATATAGGGAAAGGTGTTTACAGGCCCCCTGTGGTTGACAACTATCTGACCGTTGCTGGTTGTGGGAATAAAGGTTTGTCCTAAACTCAGTCCCAGGACAGGGGTACGAAGGCTTTTGATCCGGTTGTCCGTATGGATGGTCACAAGGGGAATCTCTATTCCCAGACGCCAGGTTTCAAGGGCAAGGGAGGGGTAGAGGATTTGGTTCATCTCCATGAGCAGGGGCACCCGGCGTACGGTGCCGGAATCGTCGGTGAGTACATTAAAGAATCCTTCACTGGCTGCCATTGACACGGATTCAATATTTAGTATAGCCCGATAGGCCGGTATAAGGGAGAGGGATTCAAAGGCTGCATTTTCAGGAACCCGGTGAATCCGGGCAGAGGGAAAGGGAACCTGGTTATCAGACTTGAGACCGTCATTTTTGAGCTGAAATACATACCCCAGGATTACCCGGCTTTGGGCCACTGCATTTCCAAAGGCTATATCATGGTCCATGGTATGGGATTCCATTAACTTCTTAAACAACTCTTTGGGGATATGCTCCTCTAATATGGGTTTTAATTTTTCCAGATACCGTGTGGGGGAGGTCCGGTCTGCTTCGGGAAATACGATATCAAATCCAATGGCCCTGGCACCGCTGTTATGAATGGCCAGGGTCAGGTCAGCCAGTATGTGCCTGGGCCAGGGCCACTGGCCCAGTTTTTTTAAGCTTTTTTCATCAATATCAACAATAACCACCTTTTTGGAAATGGGCTGGGCTCCCCTGATCCTGAACATGATATCCATGATTTTATTGTCCAGACCGGACAAAAGAACAGGTTTTTGAATGCCAAAGGAATAGAACAGGAGACAGGATATAAAAATCAACAGACACCCAAGTGAAAAAGGGGAGGTCAAGAGGCTTTTATTAAGTTTCATTTTGTTTTTACCGGCATGTAGTCTATCGATCCCCTGCAAAAATATTCTGGTAGAGGGAGAACTTATTTTACGATTGTGCCATAAAACTGCGTTAATGGACTAAACTAATATGGAATTCTATCACGAAACACGGATCGCCTGTCAAGGAGAAAAGAAAATAAGATTGTTAACTTTTTCCCAGGGGATTATACAGAAGGGGAAAGACCGGCAGAAAAATATTTACTGCCGGTCTTTATATAAGATTTAATAAAGCGTTATTTTTTATAAGATTTTTTGGGCTGATAGGAACACAAAGGTTCTTCTGCAAGATAACTGCCCGTGGCTTCATAGGCCCGGGCCCTGCACCCGCCGCAGACCTTTTTGTATTCACAGATACCGCATTTATTCTCAAGATTATTAAAGTCTCTGAGTTCATTAAACACTATTGACTTTTCCCAGACTTCCTTGAAGGTCTTTTGGGTGATGTCGCCGCAGGTCACGTCCAGAAAGCCGCAGGTCTGCACCCGGCCCACATGGGAAATAAAACAAAAACCGGTGCCGGCAAGACATCCCCTGGTAACCGCATCCAACCCATGGGTCTCAAAGGTAACTTTTTTTCCGTCTGCTTTTGCCCGCTGGCGTAAAATTCTATAATAGTGGGGGGCACAGGTGGCTTTGAGCTGGAGGCTGGTTTTGTCCCGCTGGTCATAAAACCAGTTCAGGGTCTCTTCATACTCCTTGGAATCGATGCCAGAGTCTGCAATATATTTTCCCCGGCCCGTGGGCACCAACAAAAAGATATGGTGGGCAACGGCTCCCAAAGATTCCGCCAGACTTAAAATTTTTGGGATTTCTTCCAGATTGGTTTTGGTAATGACAGTGTTGATCTGAAATTCCAGGCCTGCTGCCTTGGCAATTTCTATGCCCCGGATGGAATCATGAAAGGCATTTTCAACCCCCCTGAAATCATCATGGCTTTGGGGGGTGGATCCGTCCAGGCTGACACTGATCCGTTTGATTCCGCTGGCTTTGAGTTTTTCAGCTATTTCAGGGGTGATCAGGGTGCCGTTGGGTGCCATGACCATGCGCAGCCCGATTTTGGTTCCATGGGCGGCTATATCAAATATATCCTCCCGGAGCAGGGGCTCACCGCCGGTGAGGATGATGATGGGAGTCCCCACCTCCCTGATCTGGTCCAGAAGTCTGAAGGAGGCCTGGGTGGAAAGTTCATTGTCATAGGGATGATCTTCTGCAACCGCCCGGCAATGTTTGCAGGCAAGATTGCATCTCCGGGTGGTTTCCCAGGCGACCAGGCGGATGGTATTGGCATTGTCAGGGCCGGGTTTACCGGGATGCCCTTGTTTACCGGGGTGACCTGGATTGCCGGGCGCTGGGTGTGAGTGGGGATGATTCATTATTCGTTCAACTCCCTTGCAACATCAATGGCCGAATAGGTCAATATCAGATCTGCCCCGGCCCGTTTGATGGAGATCAGGGTTTCCATGATCAATTTTCTGGCATCAACCCAGCCCATCATTTCTCCGGCTTTCATGATGCTGTACTCACCGCTGACGTTGTAGGCGGCAATGGGCAGATCTATTTCCGTCTTAAGCCGATAGATAATATCCAGGTAGGAAAGAGCTGGTTTTACCATGATGATGTCAGCGCCTTCTTCAATATCCATGGTGGCTTCCCTGACGGCCTCCAGAGAATTGCCAGGATCCATCTGGTAGGTTTTCCTGTCTCCGAACTTCGGTGCAGATTCGGCAGCCTGGCGGAATGGGCCGTAAAATGCAGAGGAATATTTTACTGCATAGGACATGATGGGGATGTGAGAAAATCCATCTTCATCCAGGGTTTGGCGGATTTCGGCAACCCTTCCGTCCATCATGTCAGAGGGGGCCACCATGTCGGCGCCGGCCTCAACATGGGATAGGGCTGTTCTGGCCAGAAGATCAAGGGAGGCATCGTTGTCGATTATCCCCTTGTCCATGACACCGCAGTGGCCGTGGTCCGTATATCCGCAAAGACAGACATCGGTGATAACCGTAAGTTCCGGCACCTGTTCCTTAACCGCCCGGACAGCCTTCTGGACAATGGAATCCGATGAATAGGCCCGGGTGGCCAGTGCATCTTTTTTGTCGGGTACACCAAAAAGAATAATGGCAGGAAGTCCGGCTTCTTGCGCTTTTTTTGCAGTGTCGACAATGTGATCACAGGACATCTGAAAATGGCCAGGCATGGAATCAATGGGTTTTTTAACGGATTTGCCTTCAATGGCAAACAGGGGCAGGATTAAATCATCCCGGGATAGTTTGGTTTCCCGGATCATTCGTCTGAAATTGTCATTGGCGCGCAACCGTCTGCCCCTGGAATCTGGAAAGAGCATTATTTATTCTCCTTTTTAATTTCTTCGTCGGTCAGATAACATGCAGGATCGGAATCCCATGGATCATTGGCAACTGATTCCGCCCTCGCCCTGAAATTGCCTGCACAGATATCAAGCCATTTACACTCGGCACACCTGCCCTTGACATGTTTTTTCTTTTCCTTCATTTTCATTAAAAATTCATTTTCAGGATCTACCCAGATTTCGGAAAAGGGGCGCTCTTTGATGTTACCAAGGGTTTTTTCACGCCAGAACTGGTCCGGGTGGACCTGGCCGTCCCAGGAGATACAGCCGATGCCCCGCCCTGAATTGTTGCCTTCATTCATTTCAAGCAGCTCCAAAACTTCTGCCGCCCGTTCCGGGTTTTCACCCTGGAGGCGCTGGTATAAATAGGGACCGTCGGCATGGTTGTCCACGGTGAGAACTTCCTTGGGCATGTTTCTGTTGTGGAGGTCCCGGGTCCTGTCCATGATCAGGTCCAATACCTTCCGGGTCTCTTCATGGGAGAGATCTTCCTTGGCAATTTCAGATCCCCTGCCCGAGTATACCAGATGATAAAAACAGGCCCTGGGTATATTTTTTTCTTCGAGAAGGTCAAAAATGCCTGATATATCCTGGACATTCCGTTTATTAATAGTGAACCTTACCCCAACTTTTATGCCGGCTTCCTGACAGTTGTCAATGGCTGCCATGGCCCGTTTAAATGATCCTGTTACACCTCTGAACTTATCATGGGTGGCTTCAAGGCCGTCCAGGCTGATTCCAACATAGGAAAGGCCGATCTCTTTTAATGCCTTGGCCTTTTCCTTGGTGATCAGGGTTCCGTTGGTGGAAATGACTGCTCTCATCCCCTTGCTGACCGCATATTTTGCATATTCCAGAAGTCTGGGATGGACAAGGGGTTCCCCCCCGGAAAAGAGCAGAACAGGTACCCCGAAGTTTGCAAGGTCATCAATCATGGCAAGGCTCTGCTCCTGGTTCAGTTCATTGTCATAGGAGATGTCTTCGGATCTGGCATAGCAGTGGACACATTTTAAATTACATCTCCTGGTCATGTTCCAGACCACCACAGGTTTTTTGTCCTTTGAAAACTGCAGAAGGTGGGAGGGCAGCTGTCCGGATTCTCTTGAATATCTAAGGGTGTCAGAGGGCTCAACAGTTGCACAATAAAGTTTTGAAATTCCAATCATTTTATTTCTTTCCTGATAAGGTCGTTAAGGTATGCTTCATGCTCAGTAAGAGCTGTTTTAGTCAGAAAAAATCTGTTTTTTCCCGTTTTTTCCCGGATCAGATTAAACCCGTCGTAAAAATCTTTATAAAGTTTTGATAAAATTTCCTCACTGGTGGCATTATGGTCGATGAATTGCTCGATGATGAAATCTATGGCATCTTCTTCAAAAACAATGTTTAAATCATAGCTTTTGGATACCTCAACTTCGATCTCTTTCACGGAGTCGTGGAAGCGCTTGATTTGCTTGACAGCATCCTCAACTTCCATGACATTTCCGGTATAGTACTGGGCAACCATTTTACACCGGATTTCAGAAAGGGTCAGCCCGTGGCGAAGGGAAAAGACCTTCCAGTTTTCCTTTATATACTGGGTGATATATTTCTTATAGTCACTCTTTGCCTGGACATGCTTTAATTCCAATTCTTTACAGCTTTTACCTGCGAGAAGATTCTCAAGCTGACCCTCCGGGTTATCCAGAATTTCCTGGGTGATTGTCAGGTTTGAAATTTTGGTTGAAGGAAGCTTTTCTTCAAAGACAAGCAAAGATTCTTCCACCACACTGACAAGTCCCCTGGCACCGGTATTTTCAACGGCAGCCCGTTTCGCAAGGGTCTTTAAGGCGGTGTCGGTAAATACTATATCGATATCATAGGCCGCAAAATCAAGCTTTTTGCTTAAAATAACAGGGTTGTTGGGCATTTTAAGGATGGAATAAAGGTCTTGTTCACTCAGGGTGTCAAGGACGCACCGCACCGGAACCCTTCCAACAAATTCAGACTCAAATCCATATTCCACCAGATCTTCTGCCCTAGTCTGCTTCAAAAGATCCATGTCTTTTTTGGGCTGTACAAGATTTGAAGCAAAACCGATATTCTGCTTGTTCATCCGTTTTTTAATCACATCGGTAAGGCCTGAAAAGGCGCCGCTTAAAATAAAAAGAATATTGGCCGTGTTCACCCTGCGCTGATTCCTCTTGCCGGTTCTCTGAAAGGATTCAAGTTCTTGCATCATGGAAACAGGGTCATGGGGAACTTTAAGATCCACCTCGGTTTCTTCCATGGGTTTTAAAAGGGCTCTCTGCACACCGGTCCGTGATACCTGGGCTCCCATGACATTGGGGCTGGCTGCAATTTTGTCAATTTCATCCACATATACAATACCGCACTCGGCAAGGTCGATGTTGTCATCGGCTTCCTTGACAAGGTCCCGGATAAGATCTTCCAC
>PIVS01000240.1 GCA_003353855.1 Desulfobacteraceae bacterium | reverse complement strand
TGAAATAGAGGCACAATATCCACACTTTGAGGGGTTGGTGATGTCCGGCAAAAATGGTTCCGGTGAGATCATCAAAACGTTTTCCGCACTCTTTGCATTTATAGCGTTGTCTGGCGGATATCTATCATCATAAGGATCCGTAATGCAGGTCAAAGCTTGTTTTTTTCACCAAATTCCAAAAGACCCCGAAACGCAGCATGAGCCATTTAAATTTGCTATTAATAAACATTATGCAGATCAAACAACCGGCATAAAAGTATAAAAAAAGCTGCTAAAACGCTTTTATAAAATCATGATTTTTTTCAGGACAATGACTGTAGGTATTCTTCTCCTGTCTCCAATATCCGGTCATGATTATCAGGGGTGGGCAATTCTTCAATCAGCGCATGGGTGTACTCTCGGAGTTCCTTTCCAACTTTTGGTTCCCCTTGTTCCTGCCATTTTTCCAAAGGAATAAACGGCCATATTTTACTTTTTGTCAAAGGTTCTTTGAATTTTTGCATGGTCAAATTTGAGGTAAGATAGCTCGCTCCGGGCCCGAGATTGATAATCTCCTCCAGCCCGACTTCATCTGGATCAAGGGAAAACCCTTTATTAAAATCCCTGGCCAACCGGATTATTTCTGCAGCATAGACCACTGTTGCAGGGGAGAATGCCAAAGAATCAAAATTGTTTCCAACAAAAGGAACCAGATCAGGGCTGCCCAGGATACTTGTCAGATGATTCTGCCAGAGCATGGAACCTGCCATCAAATCCGGGCCTCTTCCCATCCATCCCCCTGATGTACCGCAGTGAGGTATCTTATAATGGGTCATCATTTCTCCGCAGGCAAGATTGATCAACATGCTTTGGGGCGTGTAATAACTCTGCATTTTTTTCATATCAAAGGCTGCGGGCAGGCTGCCGAGTATGACCGGGGTTCCTTCATTTAATAACTGGCCATAAACAAGTCCTGCCAATAGCTCTGCCGTTAGCAGGGCAAGGGTTCCTCCAGGGGTGATGGGGCAGGTTGCCCCTGACATCCCGTAATTTGAAAAAATAAACGGCATCCCTCTTGAGACTGTCTGCTCCATTTTGATTGTTGTTTCCGCATTCAGTATCAGCGGGGTGATGGGATTGAAATATGGAATAATGGAGGTTTGGGTGGCCTTTTCACCGATCAGACTATCGCACATGGAAAGGCATTTTTCAAACGTTTCAGGTTCCGAGATAAGCAATGTAATAGGTTTTGCGGTATTGGCAAGCATTTCAAGAAAACCTATCAATTCGGCTTCTTCGGATCGACAGTCCTGTATAACTCCTGGGGTGGCAATGGTGTTAAATTCATCCAGCCCTTCTCCCAGACGTGTAGCCCGTGCCATATGATCCCTCGTAAAAGTTGTCACTTTATCTGTTAAGGGGTCCTGGTAATATAAATTTGTAACACCGATGCCGAAAATACTCTGGTCATTATTCTGGCTGTCCAGTGTAAACCCGGGAAGACCATCCCGTTGGAGCGCATCTATTTTTGAGGGTGAAGCGTTTATTGCCCATTCAGTTAACTTACGGGGGATAAAAACCTTGTTATTTTTTATATCCTGTCCGATTGCTTTTTTAAAGATTGCCCTGGCATTAGGGTCATCCACCCTTATCCCGGTTTTTTCAAGAATGGTGACGGCCATTTCATGTATCTTTTGTATTTGTTCTTGGTTGAGTACATTAAGACTGGCTTTAACCTGGGACATTAATTAACCTCCACTCTGTGTTTATTATTATGGAAACCTAGTATCTTTGGTACTTTACAGCAATTGCCATACCGCAAAGAGATTTTTCTAATTAATACACTGATTTTAAAGTAGATATTATAATTTTTTAAAAAAAATGTTCCACGAAGTTACGATTTCGCCCATGGATTACGCAAAGTTTTTTGCTAAATTGATATTTTTTTTGCTATAAAGCAAAGATTTTCCAACAAAGTGAGAATGATCACAAAGGTTTATTGGCATATTAATATCATGGTCATTGTTTAGACCTGGGAGAATAGAATCGAAGAAATCAATATTTACAAGCTATCAAAGTTGTTTGATGTTTCCCGCAACACAACTTGTTCGTTGGATTACTTTTCACCAGGATGACTTTCCACCACGCGATCAATGCCGAACGATTAGAGGTAAGATAGTTTCTTTTATAAAAGACACAGAAATTTTCTTACGTTATGTCAATCATTCTTTAAACATTAAATCTTGTGCAAAAAATGCCCAAGATCCAATTATGGCGTTAGGCCGCAAGGTCCGTTCAGACATTGGTAAATCAATTGCATTTGTATTAAATTAATATGAGAGCCAGGGACGAGATTTTCAAACTCGTCCCTGGCTCTTATAGAAAAAATTCAATGGTCATGGGATTTTGGTAAATTTGCGGGCGTTCTACAGAGGGTCATCTGATACCAGTGCTCCCAAGGTCCATGAGATACGTTTGTTATCTATCTTATTAATTGGAGTGATCATATTGGTATGATCGTTGAACAGGTAGCCATCTTTCATCAATGAATATTGGTAGGCTGAATTAAAACAATAAGTATAAAGGTGGTCGTTGACATTATAGTCTGAACCGCCGTCCTCCAGTGTATCCCAGTCGTAATTACAAAATTGAGTGCCAGCGGATTTGAGGGCTGACAGGGAATAATCATTTGTTAAATGCAACTCATCTGCGGTATAGTAAAATCCTGCAATTGAAATAAAAGGAACCCCAGAACTGCTGGAGCCCACGGCATGGCTGACATGATGTACCTGTTCAATTAAAGGGGTGATAGCTTTACTGCATTGTTTAAAATCCCCTTGTCCGACTTTCCCATTGGGGAGTAGATAGCCCTTTGGGAAGCAGGCTGACTGATTAAGGTATTGCGTCATGGCCTGGTCCTGGCCCAGCCCTAGAAAGCTTACTGCAACCAGATGGTATTTTGTATCTCCAGCAGTGACAGTAATTGAGTTTGAATCGTCTATATTTGAGTCGTAGACAATTTGTGTGGAAGCGCCTCCCAGCTCAAGGATGCCATAGTTCATTGATTTATCAGCCAGAGAACCATTCAGATAGTTTATGGCGAGCCATGTATAAGCACCTTCCGCCTGGCCGTTGATGGTTTTCACCGACACAGAAGCTTGTGGGTAGTTTGAACTTATCCACTGCCGCACCCGGGCATTTATCTTTTCTCTTCGTGTTGCAGAAATAATTCGCATACCTGCGGTTGAGTAAAACTTTATGGTTTCCGGTACGCTGTTATCATCAGATGTAAATAGTTCAGTGAGGTATGCATCAAGGTCTTGATCAGCAACATCCTTAATACCACCAGAGAGCTTGGTGTCGCTTTCATTGTCTATGACAGGCAGTTTTGTCTGCGAGTTCTGGTGATAATGGTAGTTATATAATCTTGAACCTGTGCTTCCAGCATCAATAATCAGAGCGTTATGGCTGATATCTCCTGCAAAAACTAATGATGAGAACGAGACCAGGGTAAGGCTTAATAGTATCCCTACTAATTTTATACATTTCATCTTAATAGTATCCCTACTAATTTTATACATTTCATATTTAGAACCCGCTGTATTTTTTAATGTGCGCATACAACAATATTCCTTTGTTTTTGTCAATCAAAATGTCAAATAATAAAAAATTGGAATATTGGGTGGAATTAAACATTTCCAACTGATGTGAAGAATAAGGTTATGCAAAAAGAGATTCACGATGATAGAAGTGTGCTTTGCCGCTTGAACTCTCTTATAAAAAGAACTCTTTTAATATGCGAATCTTTTTTTCATGGAGAAAAAGAGACCATTTTCAAATGAAGATTTAAAGCGGGGCATTGAAAAAGTTCAGGAATTCTTTTGGTGCCAGGCGACAACCTTCCGGTAGGGGATGTTTCCCCCGAAGATATCCAGAGCGCTGCCAATGGTGAGATCCACCCGGTTCCGGCCGATACTCTTAACTCTTTCAAGGTCGGAAAAATCACTGGCCCCCCCTGCATAGGTGACGGGAATGGGTGAGTATTTTCCCAGCAGTTCCACAAGATCGGTCTGGATTCCCTGCATCATCCCTTCCACATCCACTCCATGGACCAAAAATTCGTCACAAAAGGATGCCAGGTGGGCAATGGTTTCCAGGTTGACCGCAACATCGGTGAAACTTTGCCATCTGTCTGTAACGATCCAGAATTGGCCATCCTTTTTCCGGCAGCTCAGGTCCAGCACCAGGTTTTCTTTCCCAACGCAGCGGACAAGGCTGGAAAGTTTTGTAAGATCTATTTTTCCATCTGAAAATACATAGGAGGTAACAATCACGTGACTGGCACCGGCATCCAGGTAAGTTTGTGCATTTGACGGATTGATTCCACCGCCGATCTGAAGTCCTTGGGGGTAGGTATTTAATGCAGACAAGGCAGCTTCGGTGTTCCCAGGGCCTATAGAGATGACATGACCACCGGTGAGTCTGTCTTTTTGGTACATGCTTGCATATTGGGTCGGAGATTTTTCAGTTTCAAAATTGGTGACAGCTTGTTCCTGGTCTGAATCTTTCAGGGTTCCACCGATGATTTGAACCACTTTTCCTTGCCGCAGGTCGATGCAGGGTCTAAATTTCACTATAAACTTTCCTTTTTTAGTTTTGTGGAGGTGTCAGGCCTGCCTTGTGGATATCTTCATAAAAGGCATCCAGGATCCGGACAATTCCCCTGCCCAGTCCATCCGCCAGCAAGCTGGGGTCTGGTGCATTTAACTGGACTTTTGCTCCATAGGTCTTGTTGAGTACCTGGGTAAAATTGCCGCCTGTGTTTTGCTCAAGAATCAGTCGTATGGTCACAATGGCCCGGAGTTTTTTCTTGTCTTGTATATCACCGTAAAAATCTATCACCTTTCCGTTCAGCTGAAAATGGACATCTGCCATGGTATGGATAGGGGCCGGGGAAAAAAGGGGGGAGGCCCATAGGTCTTCCTGGATGACATCGGTGATCATCCGGGACGGAGATACAATGAAGTTGTTGTAATAGTCTGTTCCAAACCGGGTCGGGCTGAGCCGGTAGACAAAAGAATTGGTATCAAATTCAGGGGAGATGGAAAAACGTTTGACCAGCAGACCGTTTCCTGCTTCAGGGGTGTCTATTGCCATGGGGGACCCTTGGATACGGTAAAAATTTTTATCCTTGAAGTCGTTCCTAAGACCTGAACACCCGGTCACAAGATACAGTGACAAGAATATGAATATCCAGCTTCTAATTTTCATTTGTTTTGAGTGCCTCCTTGATCCTTTCCGGGGTGTTTTCTACCGGAGGACTCTCAAAAAGCAGCCGCCCGGGATATCTTTTTAATTCAATGCTCAGCTGTTTTAAATTTTCCGATGTGTCTTCAAAATTTTCAATGGCCCTTTGGACGGAGTCCCCATTGAGCCAGACCATCTTTTCCAGCAGCGATGAGGTTTTATTCAGGCTGCCCAGTATGGTTTCAAGATTGTTATCAAGGCTGGCTTCAAGACTGGTTGTCATATTTTTTGTATTGCCGGCGGCTTTTTCAAAATCTTTTAAGGTGTTGTTAATGGGCTGTTTGGCATTTTCCATAATGGTTTTTAACCCGGTAAATGAGCCCTGGGCATCGGCAATGAGCCGGGTAAAATCTTCAGAGGTCAGGGTGGTAAAAAGTGTTTGATTGGTTTTTCTGACCTCCTTTAACAGGCTTTCAGTCTGGCTTGAAATTTGTACCATGTTCAGGGCATTGGCTTTCTGGTTCAGGGTCTGAAGGAGGTTTTTAAGTTCAGCGGTTATGTCGGTCAGTTTTACCACGGACAGGTGGTCTAAAAGTTCGTTAAGGGCATCTCCCATTCGCTTCATGCTGCTTTTCCGGGAGGGAACATAAAGGTTTGTCGGCTGCCAGGTGATCTCAAGGGGTGTCTCCCGCCGGCCAAAATAATCGGTTTCAAGGTAGGCAGCTCCTGTCAACCCCTTAAAGGCCAGGTGGATACTTAAGCCTTCTGCAATGGCCTTTTGTATTCTAATGCTGCTGGTTTTTCCGGTTTGGCCGACATAACAGTCATCGGCAAGGGAAAAGGTGACCAATACATAATTTGATTGGATATTGTAAAGCTTGGTCGGGGTGGTTATGGCTTTGACCGTGCCGATTTTAACCCCCTTGTATTTGACCTCGGATCCAATGTCTAAGCCCTGGACCGATTCGTCAAAACAGGTTTCAGCCAGGGTTTCTGTTTTAAAAAATTTGCCGGCCCCGAAGGCTATGAGGAAGGCGGCACCAAGTCCAAAGGCAATGATAACAAAGAGACCGAGTTTAAAAAAATTAGCGTTTTGGGTCATTTTTTATATTTCCGGGTTTCGATTAAAAAAATTATAGACACAGGGGTTTGACTTGTCTGCTTTAAGTGACCTTGGGGGGCCCGTGGCAATTATTCCCTTGGTTTCTTTTTCCAGCATGATGGTGCGGTCAGCAATGGTTAATATACTTTCCAGTTCATGGGAGACAATGACAAAGGTGATGCCCAAAGAAGCGGCAAGGTCCAGAATAAGCTTGTCCAGTCCGGCAGATGTCAGGGGGTCGAGACCTGCTGAGGGTTCATCCAGAAAAAGGATGGAAGGGTCCAGGGCCATTGCCCTGGCAATGGCCGCCCTTTTCCGCATCCCGCCGGATAGTTCATCGGGTAAAAGTAAGGCCCCCTGGGCAAGGTCAACAAGGCCAAGTTTTACCCTGGCAATGGTCTCAATGGCATCCTGGGGAAGATCGGTATATTCCTTTAGGGGGAGCATCACATTTTCCAAAACACTCATTGAACCGAACAGGGCCCCGTTCTGAAAGGCCACCCCAATTTCTTGGAGCAGGCTGTTTTTGGCTTTTCCCCTGGCCGCCACCATGTCCTGGCCATGGATAAGTACCGTTCCTGAGACCGGGGGAACCAGGCCGATCATATGCTTTAACACAGTGCTTTTACCACATCCGGACCCGCCCAGTATTACAAAAATTTCTCCTTTCCGGATGTCAAAGCAAAGGTTTTCCATGATGGCCTGGTTGTTATAGCCGGCATAAAGGTTTCTAACCTTGATAGTTGTTTCTTTCATACGCCCATATAATAGTAAAGAATGGAAAAAATACCGTCAAATACGGCGATGAG
>PIVS01000794.1 GCA_003353855.1 Desulfobacteraceae bacterium | reverse complement strand
AAAATCTATCAAATCCACCCACTAATTTTGTAGGCACTACGCCATTTTGGATGGATAGCTATATTCCTTGACTGGCTGGGCTTTTCCGTTTTCGTGTATCTACAGCTGTCGAACACGAGTTAAATGTGCATTTTCTATCGCAGCCTTTAAAGCGCTGGCGCTTGCTCTATGGCCGCCACCTGAATCGGTAATTAGTATATATACGTTTTTTTGTGGTAAGTTAGTCATGAGTATAAATTACTGTTATGGCTCGACTAAAATGATATTCCAAATGAAAGTGTCCGTATCCGGGAATCTTCCCAGAGCCTCGTGCTTGCTGTTGAAATATTCCCAGCCAATATTCTGGTTTTCGTATTTTCTGAACTAAATATAAAAAACAATTGTGCACGTATATAATAATAATGATGTTATTGTATTATAACAATGTATTTTTTGCCCTCGGTATCAATTTAGCCATACCATGGATCTGTATGTATATTTTAATTAGCAATAAATACGATGGCCTGGATGCCCATTATGGCATTAGTGACTGCGGTTGTCTGTTCTGTCTGGATCGTTACAAATACCATACTCATTCCCTATTTTTTTGATACAAAAATTTTTTAAGAGGTGATCGGTTGCAGCTTCCCAGGACAATGCCTTAAGGTTGGAGCTTTGCTGATCAGGCTCTTCATTTAAAGCATATTGAAGATTTGATTTAAATGACTCTTTTGAATCATATACCAGACAATTTTTAAATTGATAAAAGAATTCATTTGACTGATGTTTTGGGATCAATACAAACTTACCCATGGCTATGGCCTCAGCTGTCGTCGAGCACAGGACTTCACTTCTTGAACAATTGATGAAAATTTTATGATCTTTTAATTCTTTTGGATGAAATACAGGGCCTTTAAAATCCGCTTTTATTTCTTTCTGAATAAATGCAGCGCTTATTTCATTTCTCAATTCCCCACTGCCAAAAATATCGATCTGCCGCACATCTGAGTAATCTAAATTTTCCATCAATTCTTCGAACCCCTTTTCCCAAATCAATTTACCAATAAAATATGCCTTGTTCAGTGTTGGTTTTTGAAGATCAAACAAAACGGGAAGGACCCCATGAACGTTACATACCAGAGCACCTTTAATCTGGGGGTAATAAGAAGACAAATATAAGAAATCATGCGTATTTTTTTTAATGACCGTGCAATCTTTCCAGAATAAAATATCTGCTAAAAAGGACGGCAGTTTTTGAGTATAATAAAAATAATTATTTGTATGGATGATGCCGCTGACTTTTAACGCTTTTTTTTTCAGTGATCTAAAAAGCACAAACCCTAACAAATGCTGGGGCTCTTCTAATATCAGCCAATCAAAAGTACCGATATATTTACCCAGAAATCCTTTGCAAAAAATGGATTCCCAAAAAAAAGAATATTTTGCAGGATAATATTCAATCTTAAACAAGTCATTATCTCGTGTTCGACAGTTGTAGGTTCATTTTTCCCTTTTTTTGTGAAAATATCCAATAAAATCAGTCCAAATATCGAGTCTGACGCCAAAACATGTAGGCACACGACTCATCAGATAAAGCTTGACATAAAGCAAAATACATGCTTTTTGTATGGGCATGTATGTACGCACCATAAAACGCCGGAACAAGGATGGGTCTGAGGTTGAATATATTCAATTAGCCCACAATACCCGCCACCCTGAAAAAGGCTATTCCCGAGCCGAAGTCGTCTACTCATTCGGACGGCGGGACCAGCTTGATGTGAC
>PIVS01000239.1 GCA_003353855.1 Desulfobacteraceae bacterium | reverse complement strand
CCGGATATTTAAACACGATTAAAAAAAGAAAAATAATGATCAGATTCGGGATAAACAGTGAACATTCCATAAACACTTTTGAGTGTAAGAACAACGCCGCAATGTTTGATAACAAAGCAAGCACAAGAAATATTAATATAAAAAAAGCAACAAAAACAGCAGGGTTTTCTAAAATTGCTTTACGGGACAATAGGTACGAATTTATAAGTTCTCTGCCTGACAGGAAAAGATAGATAACAAATGAAAAAGTTCCCAGGCCGCTTAAAACAAACAGATACCTGTTATAGTAATATCCATATAAAACAGGTGCGTTAGATAATTGTGTGGTGAATAATAAACCCAGGGATAACAGGGATGTACCAATGGCCGGGCCAAAATGCCAGCGCATATCCCTGGACAATATGGATTTGTGTTTAACTCCATGCAGTGTAATACCGAATAGGGCCGGGCCCAAAAGATAAATGGCTGTAATCGGAAACATATTAATGACAATATAGTTATCAAGGAGTCCCATCTCAAAAAAAATATAGTGTATCTGGAAGAGACAGAAAATTGAAAAAAGCAAAAAAAACAACCATGTTTTAGGTGACTTTCTATCGGAGATCATTTGTCCGATGGTTATTAATGACGCTAAAAAAAAACCATTAAATGTGATGGTTAATATTACAATCAGCTTAAGGGAATACTGATTCAAAATCGTCTCCCCCTGAAAAATAGTATAAATTGTCCATGGATCAATATCATATTGTTCATGCATCCTTTATTATTCGATACTATTTTATTTTTGTCATTTTTAAAAGTAAGTTGGGAAAAAAAAAGGGGCAAGTCCACATTTGACCCTTACTTGAAATAATTTCCAACCACCAAACATTCTGCGCTCAAGCCCTGTATATCAAAGTTATTTTTTTTAATTCATCCCAAACAAATATCCCCCAAAGGGATGATGTGTTTTTTTAAAATCTGACTTACAATTATATTTCTACAGGCCTACCTTAAGCTCCAAAACCGTGGGGGATATCCTTACAGCCAATGGCCTGAGATCTCCTCAGACCCGTCGAAAGCGACCGGTATTTTATCCAAGACTTCGTCAAAAGATACCCAATGGTCTTGTGAGTGTTGATGGTAGTGAAATCAAAATACATATAGATGATCAAATCATAATGCTGACTTTTGAAATGGTTGTGGATACAAATAGTTTTGCACATACTGCTTTTAGTATTTCCCCCCATGAAGACTCCGATGAATTTATCAAATCAATGGAATCTCACTGCCGGGAATGGTGTACTCCGATGGGTTTGGTTTGTGACAGTGGATCAGCCAATCTGAGTGATGCCAGTATGAATTTTCTTAACTTACGTGATATCAAAATTGTTCCGGCAGGCCCAAGCAACCCAAAGGAAAATGGAACAATTGAAGGAGCTTTCAGTCAATTCAAAAGGAATGTCGGGCGTAGCCATGGACACCTGACAGCACTTTGGTTCCGCGTCTTCGACCCTCTTCATTAACCCTGAGTTTAAACTTATTTGTTATGATTTTGGTAATGCTATTCAGAACACGAACAGCAGTCTTTCTGCTTTTAAGATAAATCACAAGGTGAATGGTCCGGGGAAATCGCACCCCCGGACTCTCGCAGAACCCGGCGTGAACCTCTCAGTTCATTGGGCTCCCCTTATCCAGCCCCTAATTACAGGACTGAACATTCTCGACAAATCCTCAAGAGATTTATCACTACGAAGATGCATCTTCCATTTCCATGCTTTTTGCCTCATTGCCTTACCTGCCCTGTTCCTTACGCCTGGCAGGAAACTTACAAACAATTTGCTTCAGCTTCGGTTCGGCACTGCGTAATTCCATCATCCGCATATCGGCAAAATGGATTTTGAGGATAGTTCCGTTCCATCCATTTATCAAACACGTAATGCAAAAACAAATTGGCAAGTACTGGGCTTATAGCACCTCCTTATGTAAAGAAAGTAATTATGTAAAGTAAATGTCTTAAGCGCTTATAATCTTTTAAATTTTCTTTGAGGTACTTTACATAATGCTTCAAACTGAAAACTGAGAATCACCTATAATTTTTTCAATTTCGGATTGGAGGTAATATGGGAACGTTGACTTTACGTCCCTGGGCCTGGTGGATCGACCGGATTTCATGGAGATCGGCCGTATCGATCTGGAACAGATGCTCAAATGCGGCGGGGCTTCGATTTTCCACCACGGATACAATGAATCTGTGGCCCTGCTGCCCAAGAAACGGCCCTTCGGTAAAACCCAGTTCTCCTTTATGCTGTTCCCGGATAAACTGGCCCTGCCCTATGATCTGCCGCCAGGGGTGGAAAAAGACGATATAGGCACCGTCATTGCCTGGATCAAGATGGCTGTGAATAAAAGATAAGAACTAGCTTTTTGTTGACCAACACATAAACAAACCTCCAAAATCCGAAATATTACCTCCACCTTTTTGATCAGGCCCACCCAGTTCTGCCGGAATTCTCTGAAAGACATTTCATTGGGTATGGCAACCGGAACAGCAGCAGCAATGCCTGCCTTTTTTCATCCCCCGTGATTTTTTCGAATAATAATCGTAGTATCTACTGTACCGCTGAAGCTTTAGCAGCGCGAACACTCAAGCTTCGTTGAAGTATAATTTTTGTGTCTATAATTTCATAGCAAGACCAATTCAGAACCACACAACTACTTGTTGACAATATAGCAGCAGAGTGTTATCTTTGTAGCATAACGCATCAAAAAAGTGCTGTTCGCATCGAAACAGCTTGAATCGTTGGAGGATGTTATGACAACAAAATCAATAAGACTTAATACCGATTTAATTTTTCAGGCACAATCGGCTGCTGCCGTACAATGCAGATCCATTCCTAATCAGGTTGAATATTGGGCAAACCTGGGGAGAGTCATTTCTTCTGTAATTGGTATTGAAGACGCTTTTGCAATACTTCAGGGCCTAAAGTATCTACGAATAGAACCAACACAAACCATCTCTATTGATTCGGATACTGTGTTTAATAATCTTGAAGCAGATAGAGCGAAAGGGTTTGTTGATAAGCCAATCACTTCTGCTCCATTCTATTTTGAAGCCAGTCAAAAAATGCCTGGCCTTCTTGATAGAGTTAATTCTCAAACTGGAGAAAGAAAAACTGGAAAGTTTGTAACCGGTAAATTTTGTGAAATCAATGCCCAATGAAAAACAGCTTTGGATTTTGACTGGCGGGAATGGCGCTGGTAAATCGACATTTTTTAAGCACTATTTAACAGATTATGGGATTAAATTTGTCAATGCAGATCTGATAGCTAAAGCAATTAACCCGAAAAATCCTGAGAAATTAAGCTATGACGCCGCAACAATCGCAGCAAGCATTAGAAATGATTTACTTTCTCAAGGTGCATCGTTTTGTTTTGAAACTGTTTTTTCCCATGAATCAAAGATTGATTTTGTAGCTCAGGCGAAAGGCATGGGCTATAAAATCATCTTGGTTTACATTCATTTGATTGATTCAAACTTGAATGAAGCCCGAGTACAGCAACGTATAACAGAAGGCGGGCATGGTGTGCCTACAGACAAGATTCATTCCCGTATTCCCAGAACGATGAAGCACATTAAGACTAGTTTAACTATAGTAGATGAAGCATGGATTTTAGACAACTCTTCAGAACAAAACAGATTCCAACAAATGGTTGTAATGAAGTCCGGAAAATACGAAATCAAAATAGATCCTATACCAGATTGGGTTAAAGCTGTACTTCCAATTGAGATCTGACCTTAGATTATTTTGTTCCAAGCTCGATTGACAATGAAACCCTTGGCTTTATGCCTGGAGAGAGAATCGTGAGAGGACCTCAACTATGGAAGCATCAATTCGGATGAGAGATAGGAATGGTGGTATGCGTAACATATGTGAACTGTTATTAAACGTCGTTATGTTGAACAGGCCAAAGATGCTGACTGGCCTGGGCCAAAAGGCAAGATGATATGGATGGAGTGTTCGTCAGTCACTCTACGCAATCTATGATTCCTCCAGCGGACAAACAGGCGCTACCCCATCATGTATTAAAAGTGGAACTTGGTAAGCCCTTATTTTTCCTTCCCTGAAAGGACAGTGAACCGCAAGGTTGGCCTATGTGAGTGTGGGTAGATGAGAGTCAGAGAAAGCGAATGCTGCTCTATAATGCATTTGATCATAAAACTTACTAATGTCGGAATCCATATGAAAAACCCATAAAATTTACTTCATATATGGAATTTAGAATATATACCACAGCCTGCTGAACTACTTTATCCTCCAGGCACCAGATACTCAAAGGCCGTTAACTGCCATCCGCCTTAGGAATATTGATTCTCCTAGCAGGATTGGCACGGTATTTACCTTGATGTATTCTTTTATGAAGTTGCATCAGTCTTTCGTCTAAATTTTTACCGTATTCTGACCAAGTCATCCCATCATTGCCTGGGGCTGAGTTACGTTTAAGATTGGTGTAACTTTGCTTGAGTAAATCAACAGTGATGTGATGAAGTAACGCGGTAAATTTCATCTTTCTATCCTTTTGCGCTGCATGGCGCACCGCCTGCAATCCAATCGACGCGGTTATCTGGCTCTGTGTCCAGCCCGCGGCTTCATGTCGACGATTCCCCTTGGGTCTGCCCCTTTCCTCCATCACCTCCGCGGGAGATATTCTTACCCCTTTGTTCGGTGATTTCTTAGGTACTACGAGCAGATCCGACTTCTCATCCATGTGCATATTCATATTATGGAATATTCCTTCATGAACCGATCCCAATTAATCCAGGATATGAATGGGACCTCCCAGGTTCCGTACAAAGAACTGGTTCATCGGAAAATCGCGTACTTCCTAAAAATTAAAGAAATGCTGCATTTGAATAACAATGAAGTTTTAAGCTTAAAATTAGAGAGTAAACATGAACATTATTCAAAATTTATCTCGGGAATTTATGGAATTTAGCATAAATTTGTGCTTTACTGGACTTCACTTGAGGTGGACGCCTGAATTCGGTTAATTTTGTTGTCATAAACCTAATATAATCTTTGTTCATGGGGGGCTCCTCAAGCTTTATATTACTTAACTTTTTTTATGCAACTACAGAGTATATATCCGTCGAATTGACAACGGATAAATAATAAAAAATAATGTGAGGAAGAAATGACACCACCTGATTTCATACAATCCTGGCTTTCCGGCATGAATATCAGCCCCTCATGGGGAATGATCATCACTACCACTATTGCTTCACTGGCTGTTTTGATAATCAGTTTCATTGTTTTTTTTATCAGCAGGCGTATAGTACGAAACATCATATCCCGGATTATTAAACGGACTCGTACGGATTTGGAGAATATCCGCGTCGAAAAGAATTTTTTTAATCGATTGACGCTATTAGTTCCTGCTCTGGTAATTCAATTTTTCGTTCCCATGGTTTTGGCGGAGTATCCCCAGATACAAATATTTGTCGGAAGACTTGTTAATCTCTATTTCATTATAACCGTTGTTTTGGTGCTTGATGTGCTCATCACTATTTTACACAACATCTATCAGACACTCAAGGTGGCTCAGGATATTCCTTTGACCGGTTTTTTCCAGGTCGTTAAAATTGTGTTGTATTTTGTGGGGATTATTTTTGTCATCTCTGTAATTTTCAACCGGGCACCAGTTTTCCTGTTCAGCGGTTTAGGCGCCATGACAGCGGTGCTGATGTTGGTCTTCAAAGATTCTATTCTAGGATTTGTAGCCGGTATTCAACTGATCACAAACAGGATGCTCAAGCAGGGGGACTGGATCGAGATGCCGAAATACGGTGCTGATGGAGATGTCATTGATATTACTTTAACCACGGTAAAAGTACGCAACTGGGACAAAACCATCACTACGATACCTACATATGCCCTGATTTCCGATTCTTTTAAAAACTGGCGGGGTATGCAGGAGTCCGGTGGTCGGCGCATCAAACGGGCCGTATACATTGATATAAATTCCATTCGATTTTGTGCACCTGACATGCTGGAACGGTTTACAAAAATCCGGTATATTGCCGATTATATGAAACAAAAGCATGATGAGTTGGAAAAGTACAATATCCCACTGGGCATCGAAGCCCAGGATTCGGCCAATGCCCGCCGGCTAACCAACATCGGCACATTTCGCGCCTATGTTAGTGCCTACTTAAAAAATCATCCCATGATCAACTTGGATATGACTTTCCTGGTACGACAATTGCCACCGGGTGATCACGGGCTGCCCTTGGAAATATACGTGTTCTGCAAAGATAAAGCATGGGCCAATTACGAAGCCATTCAATCGGATATTTTTGATCATTTGCTGGCGATTTTACCAGAGTTTGATTTGCGTGTGTTTCAGTTCCCGACTGGAAGCGATCTACGTAAAATCCAAGACTCAGCGATAAACAACAAAATAAATTAACCATTCCGGATAAGAATGCAGTAGCCAGGAGGAGGAATACATTAAGGCATATATGGGTGAGTACGGTCACAAAAAATGATGGAAAAAAGATGAAAAATGGTCCAGAAAAGAGAGGGGAAATGAAGGAGCCCCCTCACGTTACTTGACCAGTGCGTTGATGGAGGCTCCTGCCACATTAACACTAAATGGCGGGGACCATGATATCATTAGACATACTCACTCAAAAATCATTATTTTCTCTTCTTCATCAAATAGATCTGGATCTGGCAGAGCAGATAAAAGCAAGCCGTTGCCCTATTGTGGAGGGCCGTTGCATTATGCCAACTACCGGCGTAAACCACGCGGCGCTCCTCCTGATCTTCAAGAGCTTTTTGATCTTCGTTACAGCCTGTGCTGCGGCAAAGAAGGCTGCCGTCGTCGTGTTATGCCTCCATCGGTAAGATTTTGGGGACGTCGGGTTTATTGGGCGCCTGTGGTGCTGTTGTTCACCGCACTTCGCCAGGGGAAGAATCCGGACGTTACACTGGAGCGGCTCAAGGGACTTAGCGGGGTATGGCGATCCACCGTCAATCGCTGGAGAGACTATTTCCTTGAAATTTTTCCTGACAGCCGACCCTGGCGGCGCCTCTCGGGGCATATCATGATTAAAGAAACCAACCGCCTATTCCATGATTTGTTATACCTCTATTATCAGAAAGGCACAGAGAACCTATAACGGCCATATCAAAG
>PIVS01000793.1 GCA_003353855.1 Desulfobacteraceae bacterium | reverse complement strand
GGTTCCTGCGGCATGGTGGTCAACGGCAGACCAGATCTTGCCTGCCGGACCCTGACCTCCAAATTTCCCGAGGGTGAAATCAAGCTTTTGCCCCTGCCGGGATTTGAACTCATCGGCGACTTGTCCGTGAACACTGGTAAATTCATGCGGGCCATGAGCGAGCGGGTGGAATCCTGGATCCATGACACCAAAGCCGATGAAGTGAATTTTGACAAATTGGAAGAGCGCATGGACCCGGAGGTGGCCGATGGGATCTATGAACTGGAGCGGTGCGTGGAATGCGGCTGCTGTGTGTCTGCCTGTGCCACAAAAAGAATGCGGCCTGATTTTCTGTCTGCAGTCGGGTTCATGAGGCTGGCCCGGTATGCCCTGGACCCGCGAGATAAACGGACAGATGATGAGTTTTATGAGATCATGGGTGATGATGACGGCGTGTTCGGCTGCATGACCCTTCTGGGCTGCGAGGATTATTGCCCCAAGGATTTGCCCCACCAGACCCAGATCGCTTATTTGAGAAGGAAAATGGTCCAGGTTCGTTAGGGGCTATAAAAGGATACAAAATGACAGAATTTAAATATGAAACAATGTTTCCCCTAGGACCCGATACAACCGAGTACCGGTTGCTGACCAAGGAGCATGTCCGGGTCAGGGAATTTGAGGGCAACGAGGTGCTCATGGTGGAACCCCGGGCCCTGAATATTTTGGCGGAACAGGCATTCAAGGATGTGGCCCATCTTTACCGGTCGGAACACCTTGAAAAATTGAAGGGAATCATTGACGACCGTGAAAGCAGTGACAATGACCGGTATGTGGCCCTGGAATTGTTAAAAAATGCAGCCATTGCCTCCCAAAAAGTATATCCCATGTGCCAGGATACCGGCACTGCCATCGTAATGGGAAAGAAGGGGCAGCAGGTCTGGACCTGGTCCGACGATGACCAAGAGTTGTCAAAGGGTGCCTTTGATGCATATACCAAAAATTATCTGCGTTATTCCCAGAATGCGGCGCTTACCATGTACAAGGAGATGAATACAAAGTCCAATCTTCCTGCCCAGATTGATATTGCAGCGGTTCAGGGGGATGAATACAAGTTTTTGTTCATGGCTAAGGGGGGCGGATCTGCCAATAAAACCGTTCTTTTCCAGATGACAAAGGCCACCCTTAATTCCGAGGAAATTCTCATCAATTTCATGCTGGAAAAAATGAAGGGTCTCGGCACGGCTGCCTGTCCGCCTTATCATATCGCCTTTGTCATCGGAGGCACCTCGGCTGAATTGAACCTGAAAGCTGTGAAACTGGCCTCTGCCCGTTATCTGGATACCCTTCCCACAGAGGGCAGTGAGACAGGACACGCCTTCAGGGATATAGATCTGGAGGATAAAGTACTGGCCCGTTCCCAGAAACTGGGTCTGGGGGCACAATTCGGGGGTAAACATTTTGCCCTGGACATCCGGGTGATCCGGCTGCCCAGGCATGGAGCCTCCTGTCCCATCGGGCTTGGGGTTTCCTGTTCTGCCGATCGCCAGATCAAGGGGAAAATTACCCGGAAGGGGATCTTTTTGGAGCAGCTTGAGGAGAACCCTTCCAAATATCTTCCGAAAACCGAGCCTGCAATGAAGCCTGCTGTTGAAATTGATCTGAACAAACCCATGGACGAGATCCGGGCGGAGTTATCAAAATATCCTATCTCCACCCGCCTCTCTTTGACCGGCAAGATCATTGTGGCAAGGGATATTGCCCATGCCAAGTTCATGGAAGGGTTTGAAGCAGGT
>PIVS01000792.1 GCA_003353855.1 Desulfobacteraceae bacterium | reverse complement strand
TTTTGGATTTTTCACCCATAGATTGCCCACCTTAATTTTTTATAAAAACAAGTTGCCCATTCTCAGGCAGAGAACCATATTTTAACAAGTTTGTCAACAAAATAATATTGAAACACCCTGAAAAGATAGGGTTTCCCTGAATTTATTGACTAATTTTAAATAGATAAATGAATGAATGAAAAAAATAAAATCTAAAACAGGAAACTCATTGATAAGAAATAAAAGGCAGAAAAAAAATCAAAATTTCAGGAACAAATACCGGCGACTGCTAACAATAACTGGTATTAACGGCGGGTATTCACCTTATTCATGGCCTGGGTAATCCCATCCACAAGAATGGATAGACAGGCATCAACAGCGGATTCAATGGTGGTATCCAGTTCATTTTGTTCGTCGGGGGTAAATCTGCCGAGCACATGCCCTGTTACCCCCCTTTGAGCGCCTGGATGCCCAACGCCGACCCTCACCCGCACACACTCTTTTCTACCAACGGATTCGATGATGGAGCGAACGCCGTTATGACCGCCGTGGCCTCTTCCCTGAACAATCTTGATCTTTCCGAAGTCAAGATCCATGTCATCATGGACAATAATGATATCCGGCAGTTCAATTTTATAATAAGCGGCAAATTTTTGGATGGGCCCCCCACTCCTGTTCATATAGGACATGGGTTTAATGAGAAAGAGATCCCGGCCTTTAATCCTGCCTCTTACATAGGCAGATTCAAAACGGGATTTATTCAATGCAAGAGAGGAGACGGATGCAAGGGCATCAACAACGAGAAAACCGATATTATGACGGGTCTGGGTATAATCCTTTCCAGGATTTCCCAGACCCGCAATCAGCTTAAGACTTGAGTCTGACATTAACGAGTAATTTATTCTTCAACAGGTGCAGCGGTTTCTTCTTCAAGAAGATCTTCATCCTCTTCAGAAACCTCATCGGAAGAATCTGCTGTCGGCGGTACAATGGTGATCACGGTAAAGTTCACATCATGGGGAATCTCAACAGCATCCCCCAGATTAATATCCTCAACATGGACGGAATCACCGATATTCAGCTCAGTAACATCTATGACAACGCTTTCCGGCATATCGGTAGGCTTACAAACCACATCCAGCTCACGACGAATAAGCTGGAGCATACCGCCCTCTTTAACACCGGCACAGTCACCGCTTGTTTCAACGGGAACCGTTACGGTAACCGAATGATCCATATCAACCTCATGGAGATCTATATGGAGATACTCCAGGCCAAAGGCATCCATCTGCACATCCTTGAGCATGACTGCCTTTTCAATGCCTCCCTCAATTTTCAAGTTGAAGAAAAGACCTGTACTGCCGTTTTCCCTGATAATCTTGACAAATTCAACGGTGTCAAGAGAAAGCATCATGGGATCTTTTTTTGCCCCATAGACAATGGCTGGTATGGCATTGATAGCTCGTAATTTTCTAGCAGCACCCTTACCTTTTGTTTCTCTTGCTTTTGCGTTTAGTTCAATTAATTCCAACGTTTTTTCCTCCGTATCTGCTATAATTTAGCAGAAGACTAATATATAATTTTATACAAATAGAGAATTTACAGAATCGCCCCGATAACTGCGCATAATAGCCTCTCCCACCAATTTGGCAATGGAAAGCGTTTTGATTTTGTCACAGTTCTTTGCTTCCTCGGATAAGGGAATGGTATCCGTTGCAACAAGAGAATTCAAAGAAGAGTTATTGATTCTGTCAATGGCAGGACCGGAAAGGACAGGATGGGTGCAATAGGCATGAACTT
>PIVS01000791.1 GCA_003353855.1 Desulfobacteraceae bacterium | reverse complement strand
CCCACCTACATGATGAAATGCTTTACAAAACTCACCTATACAATGGGTGCTTTTTCAGACCTGGATTTTGGATTAAGAATTGCCCAAAAAGCAACAGAGTACGGCCTGGACGGATTTTCCGCTCCCCAGGTGATGGCCTTTGCCTTAGAACTGCTCGAAGATGGAATCTTAAGCAAGGATGATTTTCCGGGATTACCCGAGGACAATGAAGGCAAATTTTACTACCTGCTTGACATGATTGTGAACCGGGAAGGCATCGGAGATGTGCTGGCCGAGGGAACATACTGGGCTGCCAAAAAGATTGGCAATGGGGCAAAAGCCTATGCCCATAATAATATCAAGAAACATGAGCAATTGCCACTCAAGCTGTCCATGCTGAATCCGATCTATTTTCTCATGTATTGTACCGGTGAGAAGATGAATATTACCCAGATTGAAGGACAGTTCCCCCAGGCTCCATACCTTAAAAGAGAACACAGGGAAGCATTTGTTAAGGACTGGTTCCATGTACCAGATGAAAAGTTCAAGCAATATTTTCTGGACTGGGAACCCCGGGGAGAAAACTCAATGCCCTTTTACCCCACCGTTGACATGTGCTGTGATATTGTTGACTGGCAGGAACGGATGCACTACATCGATGATGCCCTTGGCCAGTGTGCCGGATTATCGTCCTTCCCTTTAAAACCGCCCTATCATATCCACAATTACCCCAAATTTATTTCAGCCGGAACAGGTATTGAGATGGATGAAGACTCTCTCTCCCAAGCAGCCAAGCGATACAGAACCCTGGTTCGTGCCATCAATATCAGCCGCGGCATGAGACGAAAAGATGAAAGGCCCCCCGAGGATCATTGGAAGAAACGGTTTCCCGAACTTGAAAAAGAACTGTTGGATACCTATTACAAATTCAAGGGATGGAATGACGAGGGTATCCCCACCAAGGAATCTTTGCATGAACTGGGCTTGGGTTACGTGGCAGATGAATTCATAAAAAAAGGAATTCTGGCAGAAAGCGAAGGTATACCTGGAGAAAATACATCTGGTAATGAGACTGCAGCAGAAAAATAAGACCCATTATAGCGGAGGGAAAGAGCCTTGACTGGTGATAAAATTGACACAACAGAGAAAGAAAAAAAACTAATCAAAACAATTCGGATTGATGTTGATAAATGCAATGGCTGCCGGGCCTGTGAAATGATCTGCTCTGCCTTTCACGCCGCACCCAAATACAGCAGCAACAACCCTGCCAGATCCCGCATCAGGATCATCCGGGAACCCTTGAGAGATTTATATGTACCTGTTTATGCGGGAGAATATACGGTATCTGAATGTGCCGGCAGGGATAAATACACCATTGACGGAAAAGAATACGACGAATGTGCGTTTTGCAGGGCTTCCTGCCCCTCCAGGAATGAGTTCAAAGAACCAGATTCCGGATTGCCCCTCAAATGCGACATGTGTGAAGGCGAAGAGGAGCCCTTGTGTGTAAAATGGTGCATGCATGATGCGTTGATCCTGGAAGAAAGAGAAGAGCAAGTTGAAGACAAGGAGGCAACACTTGAGCAAGAAGACCTTGCCATAGGCTTGGAATCATTGGCAGACAAATTTGGCATGGATAATATAATGGATGCCGTTGCCAGAATGAATGAGAAAGACTAAATAAGGCAAAAGAACCATTAAGGACCAAAAAGGATAGACAGTGGAAACTATAGCCCCCTTCATAGAAGTAATAGATGAGATAAAAGAGGCCGGCGGAGATATCTTTAAGTTATGCTTTCA
>PIVS01000790.1 GCA_003353855.1 Desulfobacteraceae bacterium | reverse complement strand
AATACCGGTTCTGCAATGAATCCTTTAGCAACACCAAAGGCTGCTAGAGCTTCAAGTTTAGACTTGATATTAGGAAAGGCTTTAAAGAATCTATCTATAAGGAGTTGAGCTTCTTTTAGAGTAATCTTTAATCTGATACTTGCTCCATGAGCTGATAAACCATAGGCTAAACCAAATGATATAGCTTTAGACTTACTTCTCATATCCTTATGTCCTTGACAGTCACATTTCTGTTTATCTTGTGCAAACACACAATCTGGTTCTGTTGCTCTAATCCATTCTTCTCCGTAAATCAAAGAAGCATTAACACTATGCACATCATCACCATCCTTGAATGATTTTAACCATACAGGATCTTGAGATAATATAGCTATAATGAGAATTTCTTCACTGGAGTAATCTGCACCCACAAACTTCCATTTCGGAGAAGAGATAAAAGGGTCTCTATAGTCTTGAATTCTAGGTAACTGTAATAGATTAGGGCCAGATGATGCAATTCTTCCGGTAGATAATACAGGGTCAAACCTGGTTCTTATTCTACCATCTGTATCTACATTCTCTAGATACTTCATACCAAACTTAGTTGTAAGACTATTAGATTTAGTAAACTCATGGTAAATAGGAAATATTGCATGAGCATGCCAGTTGTCTAAAACTGTCTGTTCAGCAGTATCCTCAATATCAGGTGATATCCATTGGAATACCTTTAACCGTTGGACGGGACTAGCCCAGTTTATAGTAACTGTTTTAGCTGGTGTTAGAAGTTCATTTTCAATAAGTTGTTCTCTGAAATTAGCTATAAACACATTGTTTAATGCAGGTTCTATAATTTCCTTATTGTCTTCACTTCTGTGAGTTAGTAGTTTTATTACAGCAAACTTATCACTGTAATCATACTTGTACTCACTAGTTTCCCATGCTTTACCTGATAACTTTAATCCTTCTGGAAAGTTTGGATCGTTGTCTTTAAGGTATTGTTTAAGAGCTACTTTAGATGTACCCTCTATACCATCAAACAGTAGAGATAATGCCATAGTTTTCTTAGTAGCACTATTCCACAACTTAGGAACTAATGTATCTTCTGGTACATAGAATCCTTCTTCTTCCAGAATCTTTAAATCAAAGTGATGGCAGAGTAAAGAGTTTAGTTCTTCTCTCTTGCCTTCTACTATTGGTAGAGCTTTGTGATAGTTCTCAACCCATTTATTAGTGTCGAAATTCATGCCATCAAATTCCATATCACCTGTAACCTTAGAGAACTCATTCTCCCACCACATAGTCTTAAGAGCACCTCTTCTATCAACAAAACCTAATCGTTTGTCTATAGCTTTAGCTTCTCTTATCTGTAATCTCATGAGACTACCAAGCTTATAAACATCCATAGCTGCATACTCTACCTTCTCATCAGTCATTACATCATCATCAAAGGCAAGTTGTTGAGCTTTACTTAAGTCAATATCAAATCTTCTCTTGTAAACACCCTGTAAACTATAAAAACCCTTTTCTACAGTAAATCCTGTATTGATAACTTTTTCTGCTGAATATGCATCCCATATTTTATTAAGAACAACTCCATACTTTCTCCAAATAGTGTATTCAAAGTTAGTAAACACTATAAGTATAGCTTTGGAGGTTCTCATTAAGTGTCTGACAGTCGCTTGCTGTTCTGGAGTTAAGTAAGACCATTGTAATGTCCAAATTACATCACCTGTAGAATCTGAATATTGTAATACCCTCAATTCTCTGGTTAAAATTGATGAGGTAACATTAGTTTCTACATCATG
>PIVS01000238.1 GCA_003353855.1 Desulfobacteraceae bacterium | reverse complement strand
TCCTATGTGCTCCACCCCTACCGCATGGTAAAGGACCATCGCATCGACCTTGAAATCGGGGATGTGGACAGGGTATTGGACGGGGACCTGGACCCCTTTATCGAAGGGGTTCTTTTATCATGAGACTGTCCATGGAACCCCTTGCCGTTATTGAAACATATTATTCCCGGGACTCTTTCCTGTATAAAGTTTTGGTGGAGCACAGTTGCCGGGTGGCCGAAAAAAGCCTGGAGATTGCCCGGAACCTTACCCATTTGGCTATTGACCTTGAATTTATTGAAGCGGCGGCCATGCTCCATGATATCGGTATTTTTATGACCCGGGCCCCATCCATCGGCTGCACCGGTGAATTCCCCTATATCTGCCACGGGTATCTGGGCCGGCAGCTTTTAGATGATCAGGAGCTTGATCCGGCATTCGGCCTTGTGGCGGAACGGCATACTGGAGTCGGCATCACCCTTGAAAATATTGTCCAGGCAAACCTGCCCCTGCCCAAAAGGGATATGGTGCCCCTCTCCCTCGAAGAAAAAATCATCTGCTGTGCGGATAAGTATTTTTCAAAAAGCCCGAAAAACCGGGACAAAATAATGACCCCGCAGCTGATTATAGAGGAGTTGGCAAAGATAAATACAGGCCATGCCGCACGATTTGCAGAATGGGTGGAAGAACTTCATCTTTGATCTGACTTCCCTTCTATCAAAAAAATCAATTGGCCCGGTGAAACAAATTTTCACCGGGCCAATTGGTTAAAGGGTCTTGTTTTCAGACAGCCGGATTAAAAATTGATCTGCCATTTGATGCCATAGTAGACAATTTCAGACTCTTCGTTTCCCTGGTTGTCTTGCTTGTTGTCAATCACCCCGATTTCAGGGACAAAAAAGACACCATCGGTGAGGGTGATGGTGGACTGAATATAATAGGATGCCACATCGTCTTCAATGGAACCGTCCTGGTCAAGTTCCGCCTCGGTATACCCGTAACCCGCTTCAAAGGAAAAGGTATCGTTGAGCTTCATCCCCCCTACCAAAATGTATCCCAGGGACTCGTTGTCGGTGAGAGTACTGCCGACAAGGGTGGGCATGTCATCAGCGGCAGAGGCCAAATTATAGGGCCCTGTGTTTTGAGCAACATAAAGGTTTGCCGCAAGGTAGAACGAATCAAAGGTAATGTGGCCGCCCAGGGCAAGGATATAGGAATCCACATCATTTGTGGTTAATGTGGCAGGGTTGTATATTTCGTAGGTCTGATATCCGCCGGCAAGGATAAGATAGGAGTTCTTCAGGTCCAGTTGATAGCTGGCTTCAATTTTAGGGAGGGTTATTTCCGTGGTGGCGTTTGCCACGCCCAGGGTGTCTGTGTCCGTTTCAATGGCGGCAATCTTGAAATTACCAAAGGTCAGCTGGAGCATGGCCTGACGGCCAGCATAGGGATTCCCAAAGCTGTTCAGGTCTTCATCACTATTATAGACCTGGTTGCTCAGTGGCAGGTTCAAGGGCGAATAGGTCTGGCCCACTAAAAATTTACCCGGGCCAAAATCCCACTCCCCGTATAATTGTCTGATGTTGGCGTTTCCACCGCTGGAACCGTATTCAAAATGTCCAGTCAGTTCGTCGCTCACCCTCACCTTGGCACCGATCCTGGAGTTGCCCTGGAGGGTTTGGCTGAAATTTTTTGTATCCTGTACCCCGCCCTTGTTGTCCGTGTCCGTTACAAAGGTCTGGACCCGTGCAGACCCGTAAAAATTCCAGTCTGCAGCAGAGGCATTCAATGCAAACAAGGTTGCCATTGCCGCGATACCACCCAATAAAATTAACTTTCTCATCTTTCCTCCTTAATTGATTTTTGCGCTTTCATGATGGCTTACAAGTCCCATACTCCTTTTAAACATGGGAAGTAACCCGACACATTGAATTTTGGTTAGAAAATTAATCCCCCTCCCCAGTGCCCAATTGAAAATTGATATCAACCCATTGAAACCAAACTGAAGAAATTACTGAGACCAGGGGCGATTTAAACTGATTTAATACACCTATCACATGGGCTTAAAAAAAACAGTTTTTTTAGTAAAATTTTTTTGTTCCGGGCCTGAACCGGGGAGGATTATCTTTTTGCCTTGGCCCGAATATTTCCCCTGAAGTTGAAAAGGTTGCAATGACCTCTTTGTTCTGGATCACATCAAAGACCCCCTTCACCACCCAGAATGACCAGCAGTCAAATTCCCCTTCCCGGATAACGATTTCTCCGGCTTTGTATTGACACAGTTTTATAATTTTGTTCTGGTAGGAGGCATTAATTTTGGCATCCATTCTCAATATTTTTTTTATATCTGCCTGGGTCAGACCCTCAAAGATCATAAATTTCTTTAAAATAGTAACGATCTGTTGGTCGAGCAGATTTGTTTTTAAATGTTTTACCATGGCCCGCTCCAGCCTCTGTCTTTCAATGGTTAATATGCCGGGCAGAAAGGGGGATGCCCCAAGTTAGGACCCGGCTAAACCCCGGGTGGCCCCAGGGTAAACCTTATTTTGTGCTGCCGATATTATCCAGAAAATACCTTCGTTTTATCCGGAACAAGGTCTTGTCCTCTTCCACAAGATAGAAAAACCCCTTGTTCGACTCATCAAAACATTGATAAAGACCGGTATAGCCCTTAAGATCGGTCACATCACAGACCCGCTCCACATCATCATTGTACCTGCGACAGACCTCTATCCAGTCCTCTTGTTTTGCCTTTGCTTTGATCTTGATTTCCCGTGGATCTTTTTGAAATTCTGCCTGGATCGATTTCATGTTTCGCCCCCAGATGTATGTGATTTATTTGTCTTTGGAGATCATGTAAAAGATCACCTGTTGTCCATATTATAAAATATTCGCTATTTAAATGCTTTTTCAAGCTCTTTGTCCAGTTCTTCTTCGGCATTCTGGGCCTGGAAGCGTTGCCAGCTGGCATCTTCTTTTTTATAGGAGGAAATGACCTGGTTCCGGATGGACTGCTTGACCCCATTGGTTTCCATAAAGACCAGGACATAGAGTTCCGAACTCGGGGATATCCACACATCTTTTTGATGGGACCCGTTCAGGGTCTCATTGGTCACCTGCCGGCTCACCTGTTTACCCAGCCGGTCCACCATCTGGTCATCATCCAACCCGGTCTGGAGGACAAAATTGTTCACAAGGGTCTCAACCTTGACAGACAATTGCCGGGCCAGTTCGTTCCGGCCCTGGGCCAGGGCGGCGGTTTTGGCAAACTGCATACCGGATTTGCTAATTCTGGCCGATCCAACCGCTGAAAAAAGATCCTTTTCATGGCCTGTAAGCACCCATTCCGGCGCATTTTCAAATTCATCTTCCATGGCCTCATTGTCAATGTGTTTGTTGCCGCAGCCAGCCAGCAGTAAGCACCAGGCCAGCACCAGGGGGATGAAAAGATTTTTTATCATTGAGCACTCTCCTTATGGTTGAGTTTCATTAAACCCCAATGCAGATAAAAGCTTTTGAGAAATCAAATGGGAAATTGCCATAATAGCCTTGTGTATGGCTTCATTTTGATCCACATGGCCTTTTCTCAGGTTTTCCGTTATTTCTGCAAACAGGGCATGGGAACCGGTTTCAATCACCTCAACATCTCCAGCGGCCCTTATAAAACTGGTATTAGGGTTTGCAAGGCTCATTGGGGTGATCTCAACCCGGCCCATGACCCAGGCATCTGCCCTGTCCATGTCCAGGGTGAGAAGAATCCCGTTTTGGGTCAGGGCTTTGGCCAGGATCTTTCCGGTAACTGATCCGTACTCCCCAGTGACATCTATATAAAATCTGAGTTCCGACCGGATGACTGCCAATTGCGAAATAAGTTTGGCCATGTCCAATTCCAATTGGGACAGGGCGGGGTAATCCACCACCGCAAGCCGGCTTTCCAGTACATTGCGCTCAAGGGAGAGGAACATGATTTTGTTCAGGGCAGCCATTCTGGGCAACCGTCCCTTAATCGTTTCAAGGGCAAGCGCTTCTGCCCTGAGCCGGTTGTCCACTATTTCCAGATCATGGGTCCAAATTCTGCCCGCATCCACCCTGTCCAGGACCGCAAGGGCGTGAAAACTTTCGCCCTCTTTATCCTGCCAGACCTTTCCAATTTCAGCCCCCTCAAGGCGAACAGATGAGATAACCTGTATCCGTGATTCAATCGTTTTTTCAAACCGCTCCAGATTGTCAGACCCCAGGGAGGAGGTGGCCAGGCTCGTGGTTTGGGATTGAACCCTGGATTCAAAGATAGAGGAGAGCTCTGCCAGGGCCTGGCGCCGGGCATCCATTTCTGTGGCGCCGCCTCCCTCTGCCGTAAGATAGCGTGTTTTCGGAAAATCAGGATTTTTTTCATCCACGGGGGGGGTGGAAGACTTTTTGCCGCAGCCCTGGGCAAGAAGCACCAGGAGTACCAGCAGCCCAAATGTTGCCATGGCGGTCAGAGGATTCACCAAAATCCCTGCTCCCATTCTCTGTTTTCTCCCCATTGACCTCCCCTTTTTATTCATTATGGTCAAGATGATTCAAAGACCAGGAGAATCGTTCACTATAATATAGTTTATTTTACCGGCCTTCACCAGGATGTTTTTTGTTTTTCCCTCTCTATTGCCAATGGAAGGGATATCCACCTGCCAGGCTCCCGGCTCAACAAAGGCCCGGGCCATATAAATTTTTGCCGGCAGGGTTCGCCAGGATCTTAGATCAGCCCGCTCCAAAAACAGGTTTAATAGATTCAATGCCGTTTCAACGGCCTGTTCCATCTCCCTGCTCTCATTTTTGGCGGCCTGTTTGGCAGCCTGGTGGATAACAGCCTGCTTGGTCACGGCCCTGGCAATGGTTTTGGCTATTATCCGTACCCTGTGATCGGCAAGGTTTTTTATGGCAATTGCATTGATATCTGCCACAAGTTCCGTCCGAATCGACCTTTGTCCGGCCTGAGATCTTAAAAAAAACCGGGTGTTTTCCGGGCCGGAAGACAGGGGCACAAGCTTGGGAAAAGCCAGGGTAACAGGCCCTGACCGGGTGGGTATATGTACCCTGTCCTCTATTTTGACAGGGGCTTTTCCCAACAATTGAATAAACACAATTTTTCCAAGGGGTTGGGTATTCAGAGTATCGCTGCCAGGTGTCTTTGCGGGTAGCAAAATTCTGGCGTCTTCCATTCTGTTCACGATTCGGGCCACCCGCAAAAAATCCTCTTTCAGGGAAGCTGGAGCCGGGGTCTGGTAAAATTCTTCATAATCTGTATAGGATTCCAGGGCTTTTTGATAATCGATAAATGCGGCATCCGGATTATGGTCAGCTTCATTGAGGATACCGGAAAGATACCGGCCAAAGGCATCTTCCTTATACACATTTTTTTCATCATACCGGTCATTGTACAGGGTAAGCAGGGAATCCAGGCGACGGCATTCCACAAGGGCATCTTCAGGATTATCTGCATCAAGATAGGCAATGGCAGACATCAGATGGATCATTGCCCGTTCATAGTCTTCACCTCCGTAGGTGAGCAAATAGTCATTGGCAATCAATGAGACGGTCTCCTGGGAAAGGCTTAAGGTCCACAATTGTTCGGCCAGATCCTCGGCTCTGTGGAATCTTTTCTGGGCAGTCTCAAAATTTCGGCACTGCATATTGACCATGGCGGAATCCAGTAAAAAAAGCAGTTCTGAATTGGTCCCGTAATCCTTGCGGCTCTCTTCTACCAGGCGGACTGCCCCATTGCAATCTCCTGTTGTCAATCGGGCTGTCAGGGTATCATAGGCCACATGACCGGCACAACTGCCCAGGGCCAGAATAAGAATCAGGCCAGCGACCAGATTGGACAAGATCCGTAATGCCTTCAAAAAATGGATCAAAAACATGGAAAACCCGGCCAGGCCTAGAGCCAGAATTTCTTCTGTTTTACCATCTTTTTAATCTTTTTCTCCCCCAGCCATACCTTTTTATGGGTTTTCATATGGATCAGTTCCAGGTTGACCTGGTAATATTTGACCTGTTTCCCATCCACCCGATCTGTTATGGTATTAATCGACCCCTGGAGCATGAAATCAGCACCGATTTCCTGGCCCTCCTCTTTGGCGGTTTCCTCTGAGGAATGGGAAGCCTGGTCCAACCGTTCTGTCCGAACCTCTTCCCGCTGGCCGCTGTCAGCCACCAAATCGACTTCTCCGGAGTTGACCAGGGAACGCTCCAGATCCTTTACAAAGGTCTGGGTATTGATATGCTCATCGCTCCGATTCCTAACCGTTCCCACGATCACGCTGGGGTTCTTTCCGCTGTTTTTATGTCTATGGGTGTCAATCCAGTTCCGATTCATGACATCTTGTATCATCTCTTCGGAAACCAGGCGGGAGTCGGTATCATTCCACCGCCCGCTCAAGTCAATGGTTTCGTCCACAGCCACCCGCTCAACACTGGTGCTGGCACACCCCGTAAGAATCATCATCACAGCCAGCAGCACCAATGCCGGGATCAACTGGTTTGTCTTTTTAAATCTTATCATTAAACGCTTCCTTTATTTTAACTCCAGATCAATGACCCAGAAAGGTTTTTTTAAAGCATTACAAAAGCCAGGACTGTTGTCAACTCTTGGAGCTGCAATTTTTCGGGAGATCACAGGTAAAACAAAGGTTGAAAAGCAAGGGATATATCGGTGAGGAATACAGATGCCTCTTCAAATCCAATGCAGGGCGTAAAAGATTCTTCCATACATCCAGAATGTATCGACCAGCACTGGCATTTTCGACAAATAGAGATTTAAGCCCTGACAATCTAATCCTTGTTCAAATAAAAGATTGTATGATTGCTTTTTTTTCTAACTTTATGTAAGTAGATTAGGTGCTGTAAAAACCGTTTTGTTACAAACTTTTTATAGGTATAAGGGATGTAACCGACAGGGCGGAGCTGTGCCACCCCGTTAAAGATCCAGGGGGCTTATCGTTTCCTTAATGGTCCTGGTTGTGTATTTTTTTTACTACCTCAAACTGGCGGATGATCTCAGGCATGACTGTTCTATGTAGAGGCAGAGACATGCTGCTCCACCGCAAGATACGTTAAAAACACTTTGACATCTTCAACCTCTATAGCCTCCGGCGGTTTGCCCCTTAAAAATTGTTGAAATTTCCGGACCCAGTTGCTGTATGCCTTATAGGTTTTCGGAGAGTAGTGCCGGACTTTGATTTCATCACCCAGCTTTTCATAAACCGGTTTCCAAGCCACCCGGGAGCTTTTATTTCCCGATAC
>PIVS01000789.1 GCA_003353855.1 Desulfobacteraceae bacterium | reverse complement strand
GTTAGAGTGCCAAATAATATGGGTCACCATTGTTAGTCAAAATGAGAATTGTTCAGCTAAAAAGTTAAACACTGCGCATTAATATGGACAGGAGATGTAGTATGCATAAGCCAAATTGTGTTTTAGTGGGTGCCGGCCCTGGGCTGGGATTGAAAATAGCCCGTCGGTTTGCGCAAGGCGGTTTCGATATAGCTTTGATCAGTCGTGATCAGAGCAAATTGGACGGTCTAACCGACATATTAACTTCGGAAGGTTATACCGCTCAAGGCTTCGCCGCCGACGCTGCCAAAGTGCAAGACCTTCAGTCAGCGTTTTCTCGCATCATCCAATGGAACGACAATATTGGAGCTCTAATTTATAACGCTGCCGCAATGATCTCCGATAGCGTACTTGATATGACACCGAGTTCTATGATGGACAAGATGGCTCTCAATCTCGGAGGTGCGATTTGTTCGGTCAATCAGGTATTACCACCCATGCGCGGGCGTGGTGGTGGCACAATTCTGATTACTGGTGGCGGGCTTGGGCTTGAACCATATCCTAACTGGGCATCACTATCCGCTGGGAAAGCCGCATTACGTAGCTACACGATCGCACTGCACAAAGCACTAACACCGGAAGAAATCCACGTAGCAGTTATCGCTGTTTGCGGTATCGTGGAAGCTGGAGGATCATTTGACCCAGATCAAATTGCCGAAGAATATTGGCAACTCCATGCAGAATCCAAACCGAACTGGCGACGGGAGCTGGTTTACCTCCCCCAAGGCGCTGATCCTTACTACAACGATGCAGCTGAGGTCTATAGATCAACTTCATTACCGATAGGTTTAGGGAGCTAACTTGACAGTTAAAAACGTACAGTGCTTAGTTGCAATCTCCGGACTCTCCAACAAACGCATCAGCGGTCATGGGTAAAAAAATGAAACAACTTAATATATATCAGGTAGATGCTTTTACAGATCGTGTTTTTCAAGGGAATCCCGCAGCTGTCTGCCCCCTTGAACAATGGTTTGATGATGAGATATTACAAGCTATAGCTCAGGAAAACAATCTGGCCGAAACCGCTTTTTTTATTCCAAGAGGTCGTGAATTTCATATTCGCTGGTTTACTCCCACACAAGAGGTTCCTTTGTGTGGACATGCCACACTCGCCACAGCATTTATTAT
Source organism: Desulfobacteraceae bacterium (assembly GCA_003353855.1). Classification (GTDB taxonomy): domain Bacteria; phylum Desulfobacterota; class Desulfobacteria; order Desulfobacterales; family Desulfobacteraceae; genus NBML01. Next base: position 629 of record PIVS01000789.1, on the reverse strand, counting down.
CTTTACTGAACTTGAGCCAGGACGTCAGTCGATTCAGTTTAAATCAAAAAGTGGATCTTTACAGGTTACACGCCAAGGTGCATTGTTTAAAATGGATTTTCCCGCCTACCCGATGATACCTTGTCAAAACCCGCCAAACGAATTGCTTAAAGGGTTGATGGGTCAATTTCAAGAAGTGTATTTTGTTGAAGAAGACCCCAATTATTACGTGATCCTGGAAAGCGAAGATCAAGTAAGGGCTCTTGAACCCGACTTGAAATTATTCGAGCGGCTTCACCCTTACGGTGTTGTCGTCACTGCACCAGGTGCCCGATCTGATTGTGTTTCCAGATGCTTTGCACCAAGCTATGGGATTCCGGAAGACCCTGTTACCGGATCAATTCACAGCGCTTTGGTGCCCTATTGGGCCAATCGTCTCAAAAAACCGAAAATTCATGCGTATCAAGCCTCTCAAAGAGGAGGTAACCTTTTTTGTGAATACTTGGGGGAACGGGTTCTAATAGGGGGGCATGCAATTAAATATTTGACCGGGACTATATCTATTTAAGAAAAAGAACTCCTGAATGAGCGCCTTGATTCTTTTATTATAAAGCTCAACAAGGGAAATGCACCGGGCGAGCCGGTGATTT
>PIVS01000788.1 GCA_003353855.1 Desulfobacteraceae bacterium | reverse complement strand
AAACTTGATTCCATTCTAAAAAACCTTGAGGGCAAAACCTCTGTTTTTCTTTTTACCGACGGCAGCTATACCAATAGAGGGGGCGGTATGAAAAAGCCCTCGGCCATTGCAGAAGAACTGGCCAAAAAATATAATGTTTGTTTTTATATTGTCAGCACTGATGATGACTATTATAGTTCCGAACTTTTTACAAAAGTAAAAGAGTATAATTTTTGTTCCAGGGTGATCTCATTTAAAGATTTTATGGATCATGAAGCGTTTTTATCCGAAGCTCTTTTCACGGTTAAGGCCACAAAGCATATTGTTACCGTTACGGATAAAAAAGTGGTTGGGATTAAAACAAAAGCTTTTTTATTTAATTTTGATAAAACCGAGCTTTCACAGGATGTAAGGGACAGGCTTGAAATATTGGCAGCATTCCTTAAAGAGAATAAAAATGCATATGCTGCCATGGCAGGTCATACCGACAATATGGGAACACAGGAGTATAACATTGAATTGTCCTACAAAAGAGTGGAGAGCATTGCCAATTATCTTATTGAAAACTTGCACGTCGATGAATCCCGACTGATTCAATTCTGGTTTGGCGACATGAATCCTGTTGCGGATAATTCAACCCGGGAAGGGCGGATGCAAAATCGACGTGTGGATATTCTTGTGGGCGGTATGTAACATTGATATTCCAGGCGGGGATTGAAAGAATTCACCCATGACGAATTCATTATTCATTGAAAAACGAGTTTTTTTATTTAAGTGGTTTCGTCATTTTCTGTTTTTTTTCTTATTAATCTGTTTGTTTCCGGTTCTGTCGGGATGCGGTACAAAGATCGGAACCAGGAAAATCGGTTTTGAGCCGGTCTACAAACAGATTAATAACAATGCCCTTCAGGACGAAGGCTTCACCACAACGTCTAAAAGGGTGCTTTTACGGTATAATCTTGACGCTGTTTATAAAACAGATCCCAGGGGAACCCTTGCCATCCTTCAGGAAAAAACCCGGCATGACAGCCGGCGGGACCTGTTGTTTGCCCTGGCAGAATTAAATTATGATTCTGCCGGCGGTCCTGAATCAGAACAATATTATTTAAATGCAGCCGTTTTTGCCTATTTTTATCTCTTTGAACCCAATATGGATAGTCCGGTTGATCCCTATGACAGGAATTTTCGCCGGGCATGTGACCTTTACAATATTGCCCTGGCAAGATCCTTGACAGAGCCATCCGGAACACTTGATTTAAAGGGCGGGGTAAAAAAACTTCCCCGGGGCAGTATCCCGGTTACCCTTAACAAGGGTAGTTTCCCATGGGATCCGGAATCAGACCCAGGTTCTGTTTTTGCAGCCGATGAGCTGGAAGTTTTCGGCCTGAGTCACCGGAACAGAGAATCGGGAATCGGTGTCCCGTTCATTGTTGTCATGGACCAGAAGAAAGGGTTTCCTGTGAAAAGAAGTTTCCCGGGCACACTGCTGCTGAAATTTGACGGTGGACTTAGGGCCTTTCATGGGGATACCATGAAAGGACAAATGGAGCTGCACACGGCCTTTAATGATGCAAAAATAGTAATTGCCGACAATACAGTCCCCTTGGAACGAGATATCAGCGTCCAGATGGCCTATACATTAAACCAGCCAGTTGTATGGGATACCGGGTTTAAAGAGTTTTTTACGGGAAAAAGTAGTTTTGATACCGGGCTGTATCAAATTATGCCCAATAGTTCCGGTAAGGTACCGGTGGTTTTTGTCCACGGTACTTTCAGCAACCCGGTTGCCTGGGTTGAAATGGCCAATACCCTCATGGC
>PIVS01000787.1 GCA_003353855.1 Desulfobacteraceae bacterium | reverse complement strand
CGGAAAATCGCCGGCGAGGCACAGGTTTCACCCAGTACCCTCCACCATTATTTTAAGGACCGGGATGAAATCATCGAAGAGGCAGTGGTCTATTTTACAGATGAGATCTTTAACCGGTTTGCCGAAAAGATCACCCCCCACCTTGATGCAGACATGCGCCTGTCAAAGGGGCTTGAGTTTATCTTCAGCAAAGGCATGATCAACCCCGAGCATACCGGTTTTTTTTTGGAATGCTGCGTGGCAGCCCGGCACAACACCCGGATCAGGGGTACCATTGCCGAACTCTTCCACAGGTTCCGGGGGGCAATAATGGATCACCTGAACGGTATGGCTGAATTTTCCTGCCTGGAAGAGCGGCAGAAAAAATTGTGTGCATCCATGATCGTGGCCCTCCATGAAGGGATTGAACTGCAATGGTTTGCCGATCCTTCGGCCATCTGCCTTGAGGATGCCCTCGATACCACCCGGGCATTGATCCAGTTTTTTATTGAGAATCCGAATCGCAATAAATAAAGGAGAAATCCATGAACCCTGATTGGAACAACGCCTATGAGAATTATAAAGATCTATTTAAAGGCCATCGATTCCCCCTGGCCTTTGTGGACCTTGACAAATTTGACCGTAATATCGCCTATGTTGCAGGAACCCAGGCTGACACCGGTAAGAGTATCCGGGTGGCATCCAAATCTCTTCGATGCCTGGAACTGCTCAAGAGGGTGTTTGAAAAGGGCGGGGATGTTTTCCAGGGGGTGCTGGCCTTTACCATGGAAGAAGCCTCTTTTCTCATTGACAATGGGCTGGACGATATCATTGTGGCCTATCCATCTATCCAGCAAAGTGATCTGGATATTTTTGTGGAAAAAACCCGTCGCGGAGCCAATCTTTCCCTGGTGGTGGATTGTCTGGATCATCTGCAAGTTTTGTCAGGTGCAGGGGAAAAAGCCGGTCTCAGGCTCAATCTTTGTCTGGACATTGACATGTCCTATCGTCCCCTTAGGAGCACCCACCTGGGGGTGAGGCGCAGTCCGGTTCATTGTGTTGACCAGGCCCTTGCAGTGGCAAGGGCTGCCAGGGAGCTCCCGGGAGTGCGCATTGTCGCTGCCATGGGGTATGAAGCCCAAATTGCCTCCATGAATGACAATTATCCGGCAAAGGTTATTAAAAATAAATTACTAAGATTGTTTAAACAACAATCTGTCAAAGAACTGACCCATCGCCGTAAAATGATTGTAGACAAGCTTAAGGCAGAGGGCATTTCCCTTACCGTGGTCAACGGCGGCGGCAGCGGCAGCCTTGTATCAACGGGCAGGGATGCTTCTGTTACCGAAGTTACGGCGGGCTCGGCTTTTTTTGCACCGGGACTGTTTCGATATTTTCATGATGTGTATTTTGAACCGGCAGCCTTTTTCGGCCTCCAGGTGACACGGATTCCCGCAAAGGGCGTGGTCACCTGCCAGGGCGGGGGGTATGTGGGGTCCGGTGAGGTCAACGCCAATCGACTTCCCTGGCCGGTTCTGCCCCAAGGGATGCAATATTTGTCCATGGAAGGCGCCGGAGAAGTCCAGACGCCTTTGAAACTGCCGGGGGATTGTCCACGGCTTGCCCTTGGTGATCCAATCTTTTTTCAACATGCCAAGGCAGGGGAGCTTTGTGAGCGGTTCAATCAGTTTGATTTGGTCAAGAACAATAAAATTATCGGCACAACGCCCACATATCGTGGGCAGGGCCATGCATTTTTATAAGGAGGTAAGGGGTGGCAAAGGATCATTTTAAAGTATTTGATTTTATTTTTGTGGGG
>PIVS01000786.1 GCA_003353855.1 Desulfobacteraceae bacterium | reverse complement strand
AAGGGCGGAATGGTCGTTTTTACAACATTGAGACGATAATAGAGATCCTCCCTGAAATTACCCCTTTGTACCTCTTCTTCAAGTGTTTTGTTAGTGGCGGCTATCAAACGGAAGTCAACGGGGATGGGCATTGTCCCGCCCACTCTTTCCACAGTGCGTTCCTGTAGAACCCGAAGAAGTTTTACCTGTAGCGTCATGGGAAGTTCGCCAATTTCATCCAGAAACAAGGTGCCTTTGTCGGCCAGTTCAAACCTGCCTTTTTTCATGTTTGCGGCACCTGTGAAGGCTCCCTTTTCATGTCCGAATAATTCGCTTTCCAGCAAGGATTCAGCAAAGGCTGAGCAGTTGACCGCCACAAGGGATTTGTTTTTCCTGGGACTGTTGTAGTGGATTGATTTTGCCACCAGCTCTTTGCCTGTACCGCTTTCTCCTTCTATGAGGATTGAGGCGTTGGTGGGTGCCACTTTTTGAATAATTTCATACAATTCCTGCATGGGTTTGCTTTTGCCTATGATATTGTCAAACTGATATCTTGTGCGTATGGCATCTCTGAGAAGGTTGTTTTCCTCGACAATTTTGTAAACGGAGATGGCTTTTGCGATGTGGGCAATCAGGGCTTCGTTTTCAAAGGGTTTTAGGATAAAAGTATATGCCCCCTTGTGCATCGCTTCAACTGCCTTTTCAACACTGCCGAATGCCGTCATGATGATCACCGGCATATCCGGTTTGATTTCTTTTATTTTTTCCAGAAGGTTAATGCCGGTCATTCCCGGCATTTTAACATCGGTGAGTACAAGGTCAATGAGCTGGGTGTTTAAAATGTCCAGGGCTTCCATGCCGCTTGAAGCAGTGAAAGATCGATAGCCTTCTTCTTGAAGAATTTCTTCTATAATCATTGGATAATGCTTTTCATCATCTACAATCAATATGTTTTCCATTCATGGCTCCTAATTGCTCTTAAATCGGTAAGGTAATTTCAATTTTTGTTCCCAAAGGTTCTGCATTGGAAATATGGATGCTGCCTTTGTGGGCTTCAATAATATTTTTGACAATCCCAAGGCCGAGTCCTGTCCCGGTATCCTTGGTTGTGAAAAATGGTGTCCATATTTTCTTTAGCACATCTTCACTGATACCGTCACCATTATCTGTAAAACAGATATGGACCAGGCCGGGTTCATCCCATGTGGCAATGGTGATGGTTCCGTTTTCTTTCAGTGCGTGAAAGGAATTTAATAAAATATTTAAAAAACTTTGATAAAGCATGGCTGTGTCCGCCAGAATTTTCGGGATGTTTTTTTGATAATTCCTTTGAATCTGGATTTTTGCATCTTTGATCTGGGGGGCAAGAAAGGTCAAGTTTTTTTCAATTACCTCATCTATGTAGCAGGGTCTCAGATCTGGAATTTTTGGTTTTGCAAAATCAAGAAAGTCCGTAATAATATGATTAAGTCTTGTTGATTCCTCTACAATTATATCCGGGATCTTGCTTTCCGGATCCAATTTGGCCATTTTCTTTTTCAATAGTTGAGCACTGCTTTTTATGATTCCCAACGGATTCCTGATTTCATGGGAAACCCCTGCGGTCATTCCTCCAATGGCAGACAGGTGTTCAGCCTGCCTCAGCTTTTCTTCAAGCTTGAGGCGCTCTTCAGCCCTTCGTTCGATAATTTTTTCTCCATGTTTGACGACAAATCGGAGTATTAGAAATAGAATGCCCATGATAATGACACATGAGGCCACAATCAGTCCCTGGAGTTTGAAAACTTTCTGGTAATCATCGGAGATGTCCCGGATGACTTCG
>PIVS01000785.1 GCA_003353855.1 Desulfobacteraceae bacterium | reverse complement strand
TAAAAGGCATGGAATATTTCCCCATAGGAAACCCCCTTTTTCCCAGATCTTAACACCAATTGGAAAAGATCTTTGGTTCTTTTTTCCCGGTGATCAATAATTGCTTGAATTCTTTTCCCGGGATTGCTTATGGGGCTGCCATGGGCAGGGAGGATCAATTTAAGATTGGGCAGTTTTATCAGGCGTTCAAGGCTATCCCGGTAAACTTTAAGGTTTGATTTAGGCGGGCCTAACCAGGTGGTAATACTCCGCAGTACAATATCTCCGCCGAGCAGAATACCCCTTTTTTTGTTGTACAATACAAGATCATCATCACAATGACCCGGAACAGGAATAGCCTGCCAGGATTCTCCATTGACGGAGAGCCGCGTGTTCTCCCCAATGATATCAATGGGACCTTCCACAAACCGAACCTTGAAAAGGCCCATGAGAAATTCATTGGCCAGACTATCCCATATTTGACGACAGGCACCGGCAAATTTTGGTATGGGATGATTTAAAAAACTGTGTTCTTCCCGAAAAGAATCTTTGAATAATTTTTTTGACCCGATTTTGTCGGCCTGTTTTTGGGTGGCAAGAATCTCAAGGCCAAGAACATCCTGCAGATGGCCCAATCCGGAAAAATGATCCCAATGTCCATGACTGGTCATTGCACGGGTAACACCCCATGCCTCTTTCCTGGATTTTTCCGAATTTAAAATCTCACCAAGGGAGTGAACAAGCCCCCTCCTTTTTTGCCGGGACCCGTAGCCTGAGTCAAAGACCAGTCCGTCTTTCCCTCCAATTAAAAAAACATTGACCGATGATTTAAACTGTCTGTAATTGACGGACTGAGTGATCATGAAAAGGTCGGACGCTACTTCTTTTATTGAATGCATTTTCCTCTTTTGTTTCTCCATCCTGTTAATTTCAGATTCAACTGATCCGAAGATACTGATTATTAATAAAATTTTCAGGATTTGGAAAGAGTTCTTTTAGCAGGAGTATTCCAACCAGGAGAATTGCCGGGATAAACCCGCCCCTTAACAGCGGCAGTTTCACCCAGGCAGGGATAGCCCGGCAAATTTTTGTCATATGCCCCCAATGTCGGCTTAATTTTTCAATATTGAAAGTCCCTTGGTCAGTTCGAGCAAGACACCCAGGCCCTGCTTTATTTCCTGGTCATTCATGGCCATGAGCATGGAAACAGGTCCTTTGGGTTTTGAATCCTCCAGGTTGACGGCAGCCGGAATTTTTGAAGCTTTTTCAAACAGATCAACGGCTTTGGGATCGGTAAGATTAGCCAGGGAATCCACCAGCTTCCCAAGCCCCTGACTGATTTGCTCTATTTCCTCCGGGGTATACTTGTTGGTTATATTTTTTATTACATCCAGGACGATACTCAGCATTTTAAATACATGTTTTTGTTCCAAATCATCCAAAAAACTGATGACCTGTGGAACGCTTGATTTTAACAGCGGTTCTGCATTAACAACCAGATCTATAAAATTGTGCAGCAGATCAAGGGCAAAACCAAAGTTATCCATATTCCGCATGACTTTTTTACACAGATAAACCAGTTTTTCCACCTGAAAATCAGCCTCCACATCAGCCAGCCCCACAATCAATGCCTGAACTCCTTCATTCACCCGGGGTGCCAGTTCCTCCTTCAGCTCTTTTATGGATGCTGCCGACTCTGCAATGGGGGTTATTTTTTCCTCAAGACGTTCCAGGCGCTCAAGAATCTTTTCTTCATTTGTCATGCCCCACCTCCTAAGCGTGTTGACGAACTTTTCCGGCAATATTCATCTGGGGTTCCAGGG
>PIVS01000237.1 GCA_003353855.1 Desulfobacteraceae bacterium | reverse complement strand
TAGATACAATTAAGACCGCATTTTTCCGCAATGGCCTGGGCCCGCATATGTTTTTTCAGGGTGATGGGAAAATAGGTGCCGGCCTTGACTCTGGAGTCATTGGCCATGATCATGGTCCAGTTGCCGTGAACTTTGCCGATTCCGGTTACAATGCCGGCACAGGCCACGTCTTCCACCCCGGGATAGTCCATGCCAAATCCGGCCAGCATGGAAAGTTCAAAAAATGGAGTCTCCGGATCTATTAGACCTGTGATCAATTCCCTGACCGGGCGCTTGTTCCTTTTTGCCAGGGTATCCACTGCTTTTTGGCCCCCGGGCCAGATGGCTTCCTGCTGTCGGGCCGAAAGACTTGCTTCCTCTTTTTCCCAAAATGTACTTGTTTCAGTCATTGATTATTTTATCTCCCTTTATATACAGGTTTTCTTTTTTCTCTGAATGCAGTGAGCCCCTCCACCCTGTCTTGGGTGGGGATGGTCACCCGATAGGCATTGGATTCAATGGCAAGCCCCGTGGCAAGGTCGGTTTCGATGCCCTTGTCAATGGCATATTTGGCCATTTCCACGGCAATGGGACCGGTCTGGGCGATCATGCCTGCCATGTCCATGCAGGCATCCAAAAGGTTTTCCTGGGGAACCACCTGGTTGACAAGGCCTATTTTAAGCGCTTCCTTTGCATTTACCCTTATCCCTGTAAAAATTAATTCCTTTGCCTTTGCCACCCCAATTATCCGGGGCAGCCGCTGGGTGCCGCCCCCCCCGGGAATAATGGCAAGCCGGGTCTCGGTAAGTCCCATGGAGGCGGTGTCTGCGGCGATACGGATATCCGAGGCCAGTGCCACTTCTGTTCCACCGCCCAGGGCGATCCCGTTAATCGCCGAGATGACGGGGAGGGGAAGGTTTTGGATGGTGGTTAAAAGGTTGCGGATGGTAAGAATGAATTTTTTTACCTCATCCGGTGTCAGGCTGGCTCTTTCCTTCAGGTCGGCACCGGCACAAAAGGATTTCTCCCCAAAACCTGTGATGATGACGCACCGGATGTCTGTCCTGTACTGCAGTTTGTCTATCTCGTCCCCCAGGGCATAGAGCAGGTCAAAATTAAGGCAGTTCATAACACTGGGCCGGTTCAGGGTCATGAGTATTGTCTGTTTTTTTTCTTCCACCAGCAAAAGCGGTTGATTCATAGTTGTCTCCATAAAACGGCTTAACAGCCGATATATCTTGAAATAACAAGTCTCTGGATTTCCGAGGTGCCTTCTCCTATTTCAAGAAGTTTCTGGTCCCGGTAAAATCTTTCCACATTATATTCTTTCATCAGGCCGTAACCGCCATGGATCTGGACCGCATGGTCCACCACCCGGCCCATTACTTCCGAGCAGTAAAGTTTGCCCATGGCAGCTTCCTTCTCATAGGGCCGGTGATTGGATTTCAGCCAGCAGGCCTTGTAAAGGAGGTTTCTGGCGCATTCGATTTCCATGGCAGAGTCGGCCAGCTTGAATGCAATTGCCTGGAATTTGGAAATGGGCTGTCCAAATTGTTCCCGCTCCTTTGCATATTTTAGGGCCAGGTCATAGGCGCCCTGGGCGCCACCCAGGCCCATGGCTCCAATGGAGAGTCTTCCCCCGTCAAGGGTGGACAGCATCTGGTGGAAGCCGTCGCCTTTTTTACCCAGAATATTTTCTTTTGGGACTCTCACATCGTCAAAATAGAGTTCTGCCGTGTTGGAAGAGCGCCACATCATTTTCTTGTGCATGGGAATTGCCTTAAACCCAGGGCTTCCGGATTCGACAAGAATACAGGAATATTCAGGCTTTCCGTTGTCACGGGTGCCGGTAATGGCCTGGACCGTAACCCCCATGCTCAAATCACAGGCTGCATTGGTGATAAATATTTTGGACCCGTTGATCACCCACTCATTTTTGTCCAGGACTGCCGTGGTTTTACTTCCTCCGGCATCGGACCCGGCCGTGGGCTCGGTGAGGCCGAATCCCCACAATCCTTCACCTGCGCAGAGCTTTGGCAGGTATTTTTGTTTCTGCTCTTGAGTCCCAAAATAATAAATCGGGCCTATCCCAAGGGAGTTGCCCGCTGCAATTGTGGCTGCCTGGGAGCCGTCTATCCTTGCGATTTCTTCAACCGCAATTATATAGGATATATAATCCATTGCCTGGCCTTCATATTCTTCTGAAACAAACATGCCGAAAAGACCGATTTCTCCCATTTTACGGGTGAGCTCATCTGAAAATTCTTCTTTTTCGTCAAGCTCACCTGCAATGGGGGCAATCTCTTTGTGGGCAAACTTTCTGACTTCCTTACGGATCATTTCCTGCTCTTTGGTAAGGTCAAAATCCACCCTTTGCCTCCTTCTGATTTATCGGTTAGCTAATATTTACACCTAGACAGGTTCAGTTTAGTGCTCGGGATATCGGAAAAAACTGATCGAGCGCTCAGTCTATTTTTAAGAGTCTATATTTAAAGCAATTATTTTGTCAAACAATTTTTTTCATGGAGCGGGTCATTTTTTTTTGAATTTTGATATCTCGATTTGTTCTACCCGCCAGATATTGTTTTTTTCCAGGCATCCTTTTAAAAATCCGCTGCGAAGAAAATTTTTGATTTTCGCAGAGGATAGACCCGAGAGTTTGGAAAATTTCTCGACGCTGATGGTGTCCTTGGCAAGATCCTCTTCAATTGTTCGTATGGACGCCTCAATATTAAATTTTCCGGCCCGGGTATCAAAGGGAACAATGATAACGGGATTGTTTTTAAGGTCAGGGGAAATTATTGGCGTGGTGTGACTGATTCTTGGAACTGCCACATCAAAGAAAAATCCTTTTTTTGATAATTCGGCTTTGGCGTTACCCGTGATCATATTGGTCAGCTCACCGGCAAGGTCATGGGCTTCTTCCTGGGAGGAATTTGTATGGCCGTCAAACAAAATAGCAAGGATTTTATTTAAGAAGGATTTGGAAAAATGAATGATAAAATAGCCGTTAATTCCATGGCCGTCGAGTTCTATAAATCCGTTGATGTCCTCAGCAGCTCCCGGCTTGCTCCTGACCGTGGGAGGTCCCGGTTCAGAGTCGATATCGGCAAAGGTTTTAAATACATTAATGGATGCATTGATAAAGGGATTTATATAGTTAACGTTCATATAGTCCTTAAAAATCATAAAAATCAGCCGGGATTATAACCCTGGTCTTTACCTTTTACAAGATGCCATCATTATTTTTTAAGAAAGTAATTTTAATCATTCCGGGAAAAGGGTATAATGTCTGTATCCACGGTGATTTTTCCGTAGTTTTTTTCCGAATTTTTTAACAGGTACAATGTATCCTGATTTTAAAAAAATAAATCTTAGAACACCCGGGTTAAACCAGTTTGTAACAAGGGGGCGGGTGCCAATCCATACAATCCGGTTGATATGCGGCCGGAAAAGGGGGCGTGATGAAGTTTGAAAAAATATTGAATCCGGTTGACGGGTCTGAACACTCCATGCATTCGACCGAGTCTGCCATTGAACTGGCCAAACAATTTGAATCTAAAATTGTGCTTTTATACTGCCACAGCAGATTTCCGGTAGTATTGTCTGAGCCCTATTTCCAACAGGCAATTGATGAAATTATGAAAACATCTGAAGAACTGATAAAACCCTATGAAAAGGTTCTGGATGAAAGCGGGGTGGTCTATGAGGTCAGAATTCTGGAGGGCCTTCCGGGAAGCACCATTGCCAATGTTGCCCGGAGTGATGAAATAGATGTGATCGTCATGGGATCACGGGGGGTCTCAGATTTTGAAGGATTGTTCCTGGGCAGTGTGGCCCACCAGGTACTTCACAAATCTGAATGCCCTGTATTTATCGTAAAATGATAATATTTATCTGGCCTGATTCATTCTGGTCTGATCCAACAACCTTTCAGAACAGGGGAGATCCTTCTTATGTTAACAAATAAACTTACCCGGGAAATTATCAATCAACTGAAAGAGACTGCCCAGGCAATGGTTGCACCGGGAAAGGGCATATTGGCGGCCGACGAGAGCGGACCGACCATTAAAAAAAGATTTGATACCATTGGGGTGGAATCCAGTGGAGAGACAAGGCAGGCATACAGGGAGTTGTTGTTCACCACGCCGGGGATTCAAGAGTTTATCAGCGGAGTGATCCTGTTTGACGAAACCATGGGTCAATCCACCCGAAAAGAAATTTTATTTCCAAAGTTTCTGGCTGGCAGGGGTATCATTCCGGGAATTAAGGTTGACAAGGGACTGACCCTCATTCCAGGCACCAGTGACGAAAAAGCCACCCAGGGACTGGATGGCCTTGCCGAGCGAATGGAAAAATACAGGGAGGTGGGTGCCGGGTTTGCAAAATGGCGAGGGGTTCTTGAGATAGGAAATCATAAGCCCACAAGGTTAGGGGTTGATATCAATGCCCATGCCCTGGCCCGGTATGCTGCTATTACCCAAAGGGCTGGTCTGGTTCCCATTGTGGAGCCGGAGATCCTTATTACCGGCAGTCATGACATTGAAACCTGCGAACAGGTGAGTAAATGGGTCCTTGGAAGGGTCTTTTCCGAGCTTGCCCAACACAGGGTGATCCTTGAGGGCATGATCCTGAAACCCAGCATGGTGACGTCCGGGGATGGGCATCCTGACCAGGCAGATATTGAAACTGTCGCCAAGGCAACCATCCGGGCCTTTAAACAATCCGTTCCCGCTGCTGTTCCCGGCGTTGTTTTCCTCTCAGGGGGGCAGAGCTCTGAGCTTGCCACAGCTCACCTGAATGCCATGAACCAGATGGGCTGTTGTCCCTGGGAATTGAGCTTTTCCTATGGCCGTGCCCTCCAGGAAAAGACGCTTTTGGTATGGAAGGGCAATGCTGACAATTTATCCATGGCCCAGAAAACTCTTTTGCACCGGGCAGAATGCAATGGCGCTGCCAGGTACGGAAATTATACCCAGGCCATGGAAGAAGTGGTCTAACCCCGGAATTTAGGTCAGAAAAGCAAAAATTATAGGGGCGGTGGTTTGTCCTTCCCCTTTGACACTATTCCTTTTGGGACAGTCTCTTTTGGGACGATCCATTTGAAGGGGATCACCCAGAAGATCTCCCAGGAAAACAGAACCTGCCCATTTACGGTTTTACCAAATAAAACAAGTGGGATAGGGGTGGTTGTTGCCATGATGTTGTAGAAAAGGCGATAAAATCGGTAATGGCGTTTCAGTCGCTTTTTCAGAAAATTTGTCACTGTAAGGGATATCATTCCGCTGGTATTTTCGGATTAGTGATGTATCTGGCCGGTGTAATTTCAATTTTTCTTTATAAATATATTCTGCCTGTTGAAACTATGACTGAAGCAAAAACCGAGGTGGTTAAGGAAAATGCAGATTGATATGACCCTACTTGTCTGAAAAGGGAGCTCTTTTTTTCGTAAAGCTTCTTGATATATGGCGATGTAGCCGCCAAACAAGGGGGTTTGGCATATTGAAAAGGCTTGTCCCCGAAATCCCAAAAGACCGGGCTTGACTCTGTTTGTCAAATTTTGTATAGATTATGGGTGTTCCTTCATTAAATATGTTATTGGATTTATCGACTATTCCCGAGAGGAATCTTTTTTATCCTATTGTTCTGGCAGTGTCCTGATCTGTTTTTATTTGTATTTAAGCAACTTTTCCCTGCCTTTCCTGTCATCTGTGCAGGGGTGAGCTTACAGGAGGCGTCATGTTGGAAAACAATTCCATACTATTCCAGGTTAAACAGATCGCCACTTCATTGGGGGCAAATATTAAAAGCTGTACCGAGACCCTGTATGAACTCCGGCGCTTAACCCGTATCCTGTTTACCGAAACCCGGGCAAATAGCGATGATATCCGGGGCTGGTTCAGGGCAGAAGGATTTGGCATTGATGAAGACGGTTTCTGGACACGCATCCCACTCCTGGAAGCTTTCCGGGCCAACCGGGCGCCGGCAGACTCAATTTCCCATTCCTGGCATCCCAAACTAAGGGAAAACAAGGATGCCTGTTTTCGTATGTATAGTTTGCGAAATATCGGCCCTTATCTTGCTGAAATTCGGGCGCATCTGCCGGATACGGCATGGATGTATTACCAGGATATCACAAATACCTCTATCCAGTTTCCTTACATCGATCAGATCACGGCTATCACACCGGACTTTGACTGGCAGACCTACCATACCTTTCAGTCGGTGGCACCGGAAAACAATCCCTTGGCAATTATCCAATGGACCAACCCCACCATTGACTATGCCGGGGAAGGGTTGATCGTATCGGTGTCCATTCCTGTTTTGCTGGGAAAAGAATTTATTGGCCTCTGGAGCATCGACCTTCCCATGAACAGTCTTCATGATGATGTAGTGTTTGACACTTCCCTGAAAGGCCAGATTAATTTTATTCTGGACCGCCGGGGGGCTTTGGTTGCTCATCCCTCCATTGAAACTCAGATTGACAAGGATAAGGGAAGCATCTATCAGCGGCATATCAGTGAGCTGGGATCGGAATTTAGTGGCCTGGACCCGGCACTTCTTTTAGAAGAAAAAAACGGCCAGCGCCTGCTTTCAAAACAGGACGGTGATGAGGTCATGGCCTGTTTTGAGGTTATTCCCGGAATTGAGTGGATATTTATTGCCACCTTTCCCAGGCGCTCCATGGAAGATGTGGTAAATTTAAGAATTCGTAATGCTTTGGACCGGGTCAAATCAGGGGATCTTTCCTATCGACTCAAGGACCTTTCAGATATTGAACAGGCCAGAATGATTGTTAATGGATTTAATGAGATGGCCTCGGCCCTGGAGAACCAGGAAAAAATTCGCCTGGAGACCCAGGAAGAAAAGGAAAAATTGGAAAAAAGGCTCCAGCATTTTCAGCGCATGGAGGCCATCGGGACCCTGGCCGGCGGCATTGCCCATGATTTTAACAACATATTGTTTCCCATCATGGGGTTTTCAGAATTACTTTTTCAGGACCTGCCCGAAGACAGCAGCGAATACTCCATGGTGAAAAATATCTACCTTGCTGCCAGCCGGGCACGGGATTTGACCCGGCAGATTCTGACCTTCAGCCGTCAGGCTGACCTGGAAAACAGTGAAGTTTCTTTTCAGATTATCATCAAAGAGGCCTTGAAACTTTTGCGCTCTTCAATCCCCAGGGATATTGAAATTTTAAAAAACATTCAGTCCGATTGTCCCCCGGTTTTCGGAGATCCCACCAAACTGCACCAGATCGTCATGAACCTTTGCACCAATGCATTCCACGCCGTTCAAAAGGAGGGTGGAAAATTTGAAGTAAGTCTGGAAGCCATTGATGTGA
>PIVS01000236.1 GCA_003353855.1 Desulfobacteraceae bacterium | reverse complement strand
CCCGTTCCAAATAAGTGGAAAGGGGAAGTACCACATCTGAATACCATGCCGTGTCAGACCAGCTAAAGGTCACAGAGACCAGAAGATCCAATTTGTCCCACATTTTTTTTAAGCGTTCCGGATCAGGATATCCCATGAGGGGATCGTGGCGATAGGCAATATAGGCTTTAATGGGATAGGGGTCTTCTGTTTCCATTGCCTCATACAGCAGATGTGCCAGGCCGGGACCCTCTTCAAAATGCTTGTATTTCCACCCAACCCCATCGGCACGCTTTTCCCCAGGCTTGGGATAAAGGTCCATGAAGGATTTGAGTCCCTTGCGACCCACATCTCCTGGTTTGCTGACAAAGGGAAGCCCGCCCTTGGCACCATAGGAACCCATCAGGGCGTTAATGATATAGATGGTGCGGCAGACGTAAAAAGAATCTTTATACCTGGCTGCCATCCATCCCGGATGCCAGATCACCGATGGTGCCGCCTTTGCCAATTCCTTAACAAAACGACGCAGTTTACCCGCTGAAATACCGGTTTCCGTCTCTGACCATTCCGGGGTATAGGGAGCCACAAACTGCTCCAGATCCTTTAACCCGTCGATATAACGGTCTTTAAAATTTTGGTCATAGAGGCGTTTGTTAAGTATCTCGTGGATGACGGCTAGATTGAAGGCATAGTCGGTTCCAGGTCGGATTTTTAGAAAAGTATTGGCCTTTGATGCAGATACACTGGCACGGATATCAATAACACTCAATTGACATCCCTCCTCCATGGCATCCATTAGATTATTGACTTCCTGAACATTCACCGCCTCAAAAATATTCCTCAGTTGGAGAACCACATGTTTGGCATTCTTGAAATCATAGGCAACCGCTTTCCGTCCTTTACCGGTAAGGGACAGGGCGGCATGCTGAACATTACGGGCGCATGAAGAATCATGGTTGTTATAATTTGGGGTTCCAATCCCCCGCAGGAATGCGCGGTGGAGATCCCGAAAAGGCCCGCCGCGGTCGGTCAAAGCAATGGCTTTTGCACCGTGTTCTTCTTTAACCTGACCCAATTTATCCGCCACATAATCAAATGCCTCTTCCCAGGATGCCTTGCGCCATTTACCTTCACCCCGCTCACCCTCTCTGATCAAGGGGGTCTGGGGCCGTTCATGGTCGTTGACCAGGGCGATTCCGGCTGCACCCCGGGGGCAAACAGCACCCTTCATGGCAGGCACATGGGGATTTCCTTCAATAAAGGATACCTGGCCATTTTGAACCTGCACTTTTATGGGGCAACGTACGGTGCACATGCCACACACGCTGTATACAAAACTTTTTGCCATATTTGCTCTCCTTAAAAATTTTCACCGTCATTGCATTGGACGATGTTTAATCACCTATAATTTTAATTCTATGAACCTCAAGCTCAAACCGAAAACATCCCTGTTGTTCATCCGGTTCACCTGATCCGTTTCTCTCACAATCGCAACCTCAATTTATATAGCGATAACCGTGCCATTGCTTAGCAAACCGGAGTAACCATAAGTTTACCGTTGACACAATCTAACATATTTTCAGATGGTTATCCTTAGATAAAATCTTTATAAAATTGTTTATCTCCAATGGTTGGGCAAAACTTTTGACAACTTTTCCAGGGGAAGGCCGAACAAAGCCGGTGACTGAGAATACGCCATTGCCAGGGCAGCAGACGTTTTCCATAAAATATTGCCATACAAAGCATGCGCAACAAAAACATTGCGCATGCAATTTTTTTACTGCGCATAAAGATTACACTCAATTGGAAGCCAATGGGACACTTCAAAAGCAATTTCTCCATATTTCCAGAGAATTTTTCACCTTCAATACAAGCCGGTCGGCGCCTTCCGTGCATATCCCGATTTAATTTGTGGAGTTTGAAAATATTTCGGGTTCAAAATTCCAATTATATTTTTAATTAATTGCATTAAAAAATGGCATTTAGTAGAGTGATTTTTATTTCCATATATTCTCAATTAAAACACATCATTTTGTTAGAAACAATCGATGTAGAAGTGGTAAGAGATCGCTCTCACTGGTTTAAAGTTCAAATGAAGGAACTTGGATACAATGAGGGAATCAACATGGCGTTAATCGTTTTAATAGCAAAAGAGAACTCTCAACTTGCAAAATCTCTGCTGAAAGACGCCCTGGAGAAAAGAAAACTCGACTTGGTTGTAAGCAATGCGACATTGGCCTCAAAAGCAGGGGACTGGGGCGGGACGGCGAGAACTGGAAAAAGAAAGTATCACTTTCAGTAGAAACAGGCCAATACCATATACTGTATATCTGAAAAATTGATAATAATTGTCACATATCCATAAGAATGAGGAGGTTAAAATGTCCAATGGAAAAAGCAAATGCCCGGTAACAAGAGCATCTATAAAACCCATTGCTGGTGGTGGCACCTCCAACCGTGACTGGTGGCCAAACCAGTTGAACCTTAAGGTTCTTCACCAAAACTCCTCCATGAGCAATCCCATGGGCAAGGAGTTTAACTATGCCGAAGAATTTAAGAAAATTGACCTTACGGCATTGAAGAAAGACCTCTATGCGCTGATGACCGACTCCCAGGACTGGTGGCCGGCCGACTACGGTCACTACGGGGGGCTTTTTATCCGGATGGCGTGGCACAGCGCAGGCACATACCGTATGGGCGACGGCCGCGGCGGGGCAGGATCCGGCAATCAGCGTTTGGCGCCCCTCAATAGCTGGCCTGACAACGTGAACCTCGACAAGGCGCGTCGTTTGCTCTGGCCGATCAAGCAAAAATACGGTAACAAGATCTCCTGGGCCGATCTAATGATCCTCGCAGGCAACTGCGCGCTTGAGTCCATGGGATTCAAAACCTTTGGCTTCGGTGGAGGGCGAGAAGACATCTGGGAGCCGGAAGAGGACATCTACTGGGGGACTGAGACCGAGTGGCTTGGCGACAAACGCTATTCCGGTGAGCGGAATCTTGAGAATCCTCTTGCCGCTGTACAAATGGGCCTGATCTACGTGAACCCGGAAGGGCCAAACGGTGAACCAGATGCGGTCGCATCCGGCCGTGATGTTCGGGATACCTTCGCCCGCATGGCCATGAACGATGAGGAGACCGTTGCTCTGGTCGCCGGCGGCCACACCTTCGGCAAATGTCATGGTGCCGGTGATGCGGCAAATGTGGGTCCTGAACCGGAAGCCGCCCCCATTGATGAGCAGGGCCTCGGCTGGAAGAGCCGCTTCGAAAGCGGCAAAGGTGATGATACGATCAGCAGCGGAATCGAAGGCGCCTGGACGCCGAAACCGACCCAGTGGGATATGGGTTATTTCGACATGCTGTTCGGCTATGACTGGAATTTGGTAAAAAGCCCCGCCGGAGCCTATCAGTGGGTCCCGGTCAGTCCGGATGAAAAGGATCTCGCGCCGGCCGCCCAGGATCCGTCGAAACGGGTTACGACCATTATGACCACGGCAGACCTCTCTTTGAGGATGGATTCAATCTATAAACCGATTGCAAAAAGGTTCCACGAGAACCCGGAGGAGTTCGCTGATGCATTTGCCCGGGCGTGGTTCAAACTGACCCACCGAGACATGGGTCCCCGATCACGCTATCTTGGGCCCGAGGTTCCGGAGGAGGAACTGGTCTGGCAAGACCCGGTACCCGTCCTAGATCATGAACTGATCGACGCACAGGACATCACTGACCTAAAGGTAAAGATCCTTGCTTCTGAACTGTCTGTCTCTCAACTGGTCGCAACCGCTTGGGCGTCGGCGTCAACCTTCCGTGGTTCCGACAAACGCGGCGGTGCCAACGGGGCCCGCATCCGCCTTGCGCCACAAAAGGATTGGGAAGTGAACCAACCTGAGCAACTTGCAACTGTGATTCAGACCCTTGAGGGAATCCAAGAAGAGTTCAACCGTGCGCAATCAGGCGGGAAGGTGGTCTCCCTCGCCGACCTGATTGTCCTGGGCGGATGCTCTGGTATAGAGCAGGCTGCCAAGAATGCCGGTAACGAGGTAATAGCTCCCTTTACACCGGGACGCACAGATGCGTCCCAGGAGCAAACCGACGAGGTGTCATTTACCGTACTAAACCCCGCTGCAGACGGATTCCGTAACTACCTCAAGACGAAGTATACTGTATCGGCAGAGGAACTGCTGGTTGATCGTGCGCAACTGATGACGCTGACGGCTCCTGAGATGACAGTTCTGGTTGGCGGTATGCGTGTCTTGAATACCAACTTCGGACAGTCCCGGCACGGCGTATTCACCAAGCGGCCAGAAACTCTCACCAATGATTTCTTCGTGAATCTGCTCGACATGAGTACGAGGTGGAAGGCAACCCCGGAAGACGAAAACGTATTCGAAGGGCGTGATCGTACAACTGGCGAACTTAAATGGACCGGCACCCGTGTTGATATCCTCTTTGGTTCGAATTCCCAACTGAGGGCCTTGGCGGAAGTATACGGTGAGGTTTCCCAGGAGAAATTTTTAAATGATTTTTTAGCGGCATGGAACAAGGTAATGAACCTTGACCGGTTCGAACTAGCCTGATCCCAGCATAAAAATCTTCAAAAGGAAAAAATGCTTTTCAGTTAAAATTGGCCCGAAACTCTCCAAAGTTTCGGGCCATTCCTTTTATGGATCAAACCCCAAAATGCTTTAACCATTGACCCAATGAAAAATTTTCTTCAAAATAGATTCATGCTGGTTAAGAATCTTTTTAAATACTGGACCTACCAGGTATTTTCCCCGGGGACCGTGGTCAGGGAGAAGTATGAGGCATTCAAATCCCTGCTGGCCCACGATAAAATCGCCCATGAACTCATGGCCGAACTGGAAGAAATTTATTATGGGCGCAGGGCCGTTGATTTCCAAAAAATCATTGGTCTCTACGAAAAATTTTCCAAATCTGTTCAAGGTATGGTTCAAGACCTTTCACCCATGTATCCCAAGGAGATTGGAGATCTAAGGGCCTATTTTAAAAAATTTGATTTTTATATCCGGTTTATGCTGGCAAAACCGGAAGTTGATCCCTCTCCTCCCTACATCCTTTTCCCGGACCAGATATCGACGAGCATGGAGGCTGTGGCAGGGGGAAAATCCGTGGCCCTTTCCCATGTGAAGAATCAGCCTGGCATGGTTGTACCCAAAGGATTTACCGTCACCACAAACGCCTTCCATGCCTTTATGGAAACCAATGATCTTGAAGGCCCCATTGATACGATTCTTGAAAATCTTAATATCCATGACCCCGAAGCCCTTGAACAGGAGGCCAAAGGGATCCGAAAAATGATCCTTAAGGCACGCCTGCCCGGCCCGGTGAGGCAGGCCGTGGCAGAGGGAGTTAACACCATAACCCGAAATTCCGGGGGTGATCTGCTGGCCGTGCGGAGCAGCGGGGCAATGGAGGACTCGGATATCTCCTTTGCCGGACAATATGAAAGTTTCCTGAACATCACACCGGATAAGATCTTTCACGCCTATAAAAAAGTTATTGCATCCAAATACTCGGCCAGATCTCTGTATTACCGAATCTGCCACGGCATACTGGATGCCCAGACCCCCATGGCAGTCCTGGTACTGGAAATGGTGGATTCCATTGCCAGCGGCGTGGTCTATACAAGGAACCCGGAGGATGTCCATGCACCTGAACTGATGATCCACACAACCCCGGGGTTAGGGGAAGCCCTGGTGGACGGCCGGGTCTCAACAGAGAGGATACAGATCTCCCATGAAAAGTCAAAAATTCTGGGAATCAAGACCGGGGCCCACCTGGCCATTGATGAAAAAACAGCCATGGGACTGGCCCAGAGGGGACGGGACCTGGAAGCCTTTTTTAAACGGCCCCAGGATATTGAGTGGAGCCTGGATAAAAAAGGCCGCCTCTTTATTCTCCAATCCCGGCCCCTGGCAACCCGATCAATTGAGCCTGAGCCCGGGCCTGAACCTGAATCCAAATCGGGTTCAAAAAACAAACCTCCCCCTGCAAACAAAGTTCTCATATCAGGGGGGGAAACCGCCTGCCCCGGATCAGCCATGGGCAGAGTGTACAAACTTGACCCAGCGGCTGAGCTGACCCAGGTTCCAAAGGGCGTTGTGGTGGTGGCCAGAACAGCGTCCCCCAGGTATGTTCCCCTCATGGGCCGGGCCACAGCCTTTGTCACGGATATGGGATCCCAGGCCGGCCATTTTGCCTCGATGGCCAGGGAATTCAACATCCCGGCCCTGGTCAATACAGGGAATGCCTTTAGCCGGCTTGCCCAGGGCAGTTTGGTAACCGTTGATTCAAAAAACAAAATTATCTATGAAGGAAGGGCCCTGACCCTGCTAGACAATCAGACCTCCGGACTAGACCTTTTGGAGGAAAGCCCCTTTCAGCGAAAACTTCGGTATGTGATCAATTTCATCTCCCCCCTAAAACTTGTGGACCCGAATTCACCGGCCTTTGCACCGGGGGAATGCCGCTCCCTCCACGATATTATCCGATTCTCCCATGAAACAGCCGTCCGGGAAATGTTTTCCATTGGCGGCGGCCGGCGGGGGAGACGAAAGAAAGGCGCCAAAAAACTGATATCTGCCATCCCCATGCTCTTTTATGTGCTGGATGTGGGGGGAGGCCTCAAGGAGACAAGCCTGTATTCAAAGGAAATAGGGGAAAAAGATATTCTTTCCATTCCCATGAATGCAGTCATGAAGGGACTTTCCCACCCCAAAATCATCTGGAGCGATTTCAGCCATTTTGACTGGGAATCCTATGACAAAATTGTCATGGCCGGCGGCATCATCTCTGCCGATGATGTCCAATTTGGCAGCTATGCCGTGGTGGCCAAGGAATACCTGAATATCAACCTCAGGTTCGGCTATCATTTTGTCATCCTGGACACCTATTGCTCACCTGCTTTTGGGGACAATTATATTTTGTTTCGGTTTTCCGGTGGGGGCGGCAATGCTACAGGCAAATCCCTTCGGGCAGGTTTCCTTGGCCGTGTGCTGGAAAAACTGGGATTTAAGGTAAATACCCGCTCCGACCTGGTGGACGGTGAATTCCGCCAGGGAGATCCCCGGCTGATCGCCGAAAAGCTGGATTATCTTGGCCGCCTGCTGGGGGCCACTAGACTCATGGACATGTATTTAAAAGCCCCCCTTGATCTGGAGGAACTGGTATGGGAATTCATGGCAGGCCGCTATGATTTCAGATCTGTCCCGAATGAAAAACCGGATGAATAATCAGATGAAACATCGAGTGAATAATAGACAAATTAAAGGAAGTTCCCATGTCTGACTATCCTCTGAACTGGATCACCCAAAACCTTGCCACAGGGTATGCCCCCATGTCC
>PIVS01000235.1 GCA_003353855.1 Desulfobacteraceae bacterium | reverse complement strand
TTGAGCTTGCCATGCCAAGTATCATGGGCTTTATTTCCCTGGCCGGTATTGTGGTCAATGATTCCATCCTTCTGGTTACCTTTGTCAAGCAGCATACTGCCATGGGAGAGACTGTGGTCCAGGCAGGGAAGCGGGCTTCAAGAAAACGGTTTCGGGCAGTTCTATTGACTTCGGTTACCACCATTGCAGGGTTGCTGCCCCTGCTGGCAGAGCGGTCTCTCCAGGCCCAGATCCTGATTCCCCTGGCCTGTTCCATTGTTTTTGGCCTGATGGTTTCCACCGTATTGGTGTTGGTTTTGGTGCCCAGCCTCTATGCCATCCTGGGAGATTTCAATTTGGTACGCATTGAAAAAAATGGAAGGGAGGATAAATGATTAAATCCATGAATATTGCCTGGGGTGAAACCGGTCATGCTTTTGTGATCGCAGTCCAGGGCGCATCCATCAGTGAATCCGATGTAATCGGCATCTGTAAGGGCAAGCTTGCCAAATATAAATGGCCCCGAAGGGTGAGTTTTAGAACAAAGTTTCCCCGAACCTCCCTTGGAAAGGTCCGGAAAGGGGGGCTGGATTAATCCCCTTAAGAGAGGCATCCAGAAATTGGAGTGCTTAAGGCCGGGGCCAAGTATTTGTGCCAGTTCTCCCCAAATAGTTACAAATTTTAAAAATTGTGTATAATGGTGGGAATATTTTAACCCACGATTTCGGAGGGAATTTGTATGCCTATTGCAGATAAGATGGTCAAAATGGTTGAATCCGCATCCATGATCCGGAAGATGTTTGAAGAAGGGGCGCGGCTGGGGGAAAAGTATGGAGCTGATAATGTTTTTAATTTCTCTCTTGGAAATCCGGATGTTCCCCCGCCGGCTGTTGTTAAAGAAACCCTGCTGGAACTGATCAACAATGAAAGCACCTCCCATGGATATATGTCCAACCCGGGTTATCCCCATGTCAGACAGGCCGTGGCCGATTATTTGAACCAGGAGTTTAATGTAGGTCTTACCCAGGATCTGGTGGTGATGACGGTGGGGGCTGCAGGAGCTTTGAATGATACCCTCAGGGTATTGCTGAACCCCGGGGAAGATATCCTGGTACCGGCTCCCTATTTTGTCGGATATAACCAATATGCCTTTGTGGCCAGTGCAAATCTTAAAACAGCACCCACCCTTTTGGATTTTCATCTGGATTTGAATGCCATTAAAGCTAATATTACCAAAAATACCAGGGTTATGCTGATTAATTCTCCCAATAATCCCACCGGGGTTGTATATACAAAAGAGGAGTTGATCGGCCTGGGGAAGGTTCTTGAAGAAGCCAGTCAAAAGTTTGGCAAACGCATTTATCTTGTTTCCGACGAACCCTATCGAAAGATTGTCTATGGGGTGGAGGTGCCGTCGGTGTTTGATGTGTATCCCCACACTATTATGATCACCTCCTATTCCAAGGAACTTTCCCTGGCCGGGGAGCGCATCGGCTACCTTGCCATTCATCCCAAGGCCGAGGATGCCGCTATGATTGCAGGTGCTGCCGGGGTGACAAATACCATGATGTATGTCAATGCGCCTGCACTTTTCCAACAGGTGGTGGGACAGCTCCAGGGAGTTACCGTGGATATTGATATATATAAAAGGCGTCGGGACATATTCTGTGAAGGACTTTTTGCGGCCGGGTATGAATTTGATGTGCCTGAGGGTGCCTTTTATCTTTTCCCCAAAAGTCCCATTGAAAATGATCTTGAGTTTGTGGGTCTCTTAAACGAACAGAATATTCTGGCGGTTCCGGGAACAGGTTTTGGCGGCCCGGGGTTTTTCAGGCTTTCCTATGCAGTACCGGAAAAAACCATCACCGGTTCCTTTGACGGCTTTAAAAAAGCCTTTGATAACGCGAAATAAAAAAGCATCAATTAAGGCAGTTTTTAAACAGGTTCTTAAAAGATAAGCCCGGGTGCTGTCCCCTGGGATGGCATCCGGGCTTTTTGGTTTAATTAAATCAGGTTGCTTGCCGGGGGGTTGGCAGTTGTTCAAGATCCTTTAATGCCGCATCAATTTGTTCCTGGGGAAGCTCATGGTCAGCCAGTTTCCCTTTGAAGAATGATTCATAGGCACCCAGATCCAGCAGACCGTGGCCGGACCAGTTAAAGAGAATGGTTTTTTCTTTTCCCTCTTCCTTGGCTTTCAGGGCTTCCCGGATGGTCATGGCAACGGCATGGTTGCATTCAGGAGCAGAGATATATCCTTCGGACCTGGCAAAGGTCATGCCTGCGTTAAAGGTTTCAAGCTGCTGGATGGACTCAGGCCGGATAAGGCCGTCCAGAATCAATTGGCTGACCAGAGGAGACATGCCGTGGTATCGCAGGCCGCCGGCATGGATGGGGGCCGGGACAAAATTATGGCCCAAAGTATACATGGGCAGCAGGGGGGTCATCTGGACGGTATCTCCGAAATCATATGAAAAGGGGCCACGGGTCAGGGTGGGGCAGGATGCCGGTTCCACGGCTATGATATCAATATCCTTACCGTTTATCTTGTCCAGGGCATATGGGAAGGCAAGTCCTGCAAAATTACTTCCGCCGCCTGCGCTGCCAATGATGACATCGGGATAATCCCCGGCCATCTCCATCTGTTTTTTTGCTTCCAAGCCGATGATGCTCTGGTGGATCATAACATGGTTGAGGACACTGCCCAGGGCATATTTGGCGTTATCCGTTGTAACCGCTTCTTCAACGGCCTCACTGATTGCCATTCCAAGGCTGCCCGGAGAATCCGGATCTTTTTCCAAAATAGTTCGTCCCGCCTTTGTTTCGTTGCTGGGACTTGCCGTGCAGTTTGCCCCCCAGGTTTCCATCATCAGGCGGCGATAGGGTTTTTGATTGTAGGAAATTTTTACCATGAACACCTTGCATTCAATGCCGAAAAAAGAACAGCACATGGCAAGGCTGCTTCCCCATTGTCCGGCCCCGGTTTCCGTGATGATTTTTTTGGTGCCGGCCACTTTGTTATAATAGGCCTGGGCAATGGCTGTATTGGGTTTGTGACTTCCGGCGGGACTAACCCCCTCATTCTTATAGTAGATCTTTGCCGGGGTATCCAGGGCTTTTTCAAGATCAAAGGCCCTGAATAGAGGAGAAGGACGCCAGATGGCATATTTGTCCAGAACTTCTTCTGGGATATCAATCCATCTCTGGGTGCTCATTTCCTGTTCAATGAGGTTCATGGGGAAGATAGGGGCAAGGTCTTCCGGGCCGCAGGGCTGGCCGGTGCCGGGATGAAGAGGGGGGTTCATTCCATTGGGAAGGTCTGCCATAATGTTGTACCATTGTCGGGGCATGTCATTTTCCGATAACAAATACTTTTTGGTCCTCATAACTCCTCCTTTTACTGGGTTAGAAAAAACATGACAGAAGCTCGTCAGTGCCTGTTCAAAACTGACCGGTCGAATCCCTAAACTTTCAATGCTTTCAGCCTCCTGGTGGGGATCAAATCCAATAACCTTCATCGTAAGCTCCGTTTAATACCGTTTCCGGATTTTAAGATAAATCAACTGGACTCTTCTTTACTTTGTTTGGCCTGTTCAATAAGATCAAGCAGGGAAAAAATTTTAGGGGTTGTTTTGCGCTGGAATGCCTTTTTGAACTCATTTTCTGTTAATTGGTCCCTGAGACAGGTATGCACATCAAAATGGAGGTGCCAGCAGTCAAGGGTTTTAAAACAGGGAAGCCCATTGTTTTCAGACCGGCAATAGGTATAATTGATTTGATGTCCCAGTCTTGGGCACCGGATGGTAAATTCGTCACCGGGGGGTTCCGGCAAGAAACTCTTTTTGTCTTCAGTCACGGATAATTCCTTATTTCCTATTGGAGTTAAGGTTAAAAATTCTACGAATTTACCAAAACATTTTCAGTGAATCTGCGATGCCACTGAACTTAGCCTGTGCGATCTATTATAGATTCCTTATGAAAATACACAGGTCAAGTCAAGGACTAAATCATTTGATTATTTCCTGATCAAACGGGGTCCTTTTTTCCGCGTTATTTTTTTTATTCAAAATAAAAGATTGGTTTTGATTTGTCAAAATAGTTTTATTTTGCAAAAAATTTTTTTTCAATAAACATTTCAAATGGGTTCTCAAATCCTTGCATTTGTTTGGAGGATGGATTAATTATAACAGGCGAATCATATTTCTGATTGTCAAAAAAATAAAATTCATGGGGCGGGTAACTGAGTATGAACAGCCCAGGCATCCTGCAAAAATAAAAGGAAAACAAAGTATGGAAACCTATTATAATCCGGAAGACTTGGCAAAATTTGAAGGAATTGGGAAAGATGCTCCCAACCTTGCTAAAAGATTTTTTGAATACTATGGGGAGGTGTTTGAAGAGGGAGATCTCACGGCAAGGGAAAAATCCTTGATAGCCCTGGCCGTAGCCCATACCATCCAGTGCCCCTATTGTATTGATGCCTATACCAAAGGATGCCTTGAAAAAGGGTCCAATCTTTCCGAGATGACAGAAGCCGTTCATGTGGCGACTGCCATCCGGGGCGGCGCCTCCCTGGTCCACGGAGTTCAGATGAGAAATATAGCTGAAAAAATGTCAATGTAAAACTGGAAAATAAAGATCAATGGAAACTCAAACGTTACAGGAGACTGGTTACAGCCTTCCTGATTTTGATCAAACCCTTAAGAATCATGGCCTTTCCCTGAAACGGGGTGAGACGGTTACCTGCCAGGTAAACCTGGGGCTTTTATGCAACCAGGTATGCAAACATTGTCATTTGTCGGCAGGACCTGGGCGTAAGGAGTTAATGGATCTTAACACCATTTTTCAGGTGATCGAATTTCAAAAAAGGGCCGGGTGTGAGGTGGTGGACATCACCGGCGGAGCTCCTGAAATGAATCCCCATCTACAGGTATTGATTGATGAAATGGCCGGGTTGACCACCTCCCTTATGCTGCGGTCCAACCTGAGTGCACTCTATGATGCAAATGATCCTGTTCTGCTGGATTTGCTGGTAAAACACAGGGTAACCATTGTATCTTCTCTGCCCTCCCTGAATCTTTCCCAGACCGATGCCCAGCGGGGAGAGGGGGTGTTTGATAAGAGCATTAAGGCTTTGAAACTGCTCAATGCCCTGGGGTATGGGAAAAAGGGGACCGGTCTTGTCCTGGATTTGGTATCAAATCCGGCGGGTGCCTTCATGCCCCCTGCACAGGCCACAGCGGAAAAACGGTTTCGTAAGGTATTAAAAGAAAATTGGGGGATTGTTTTCAACCAATTGTTTACCTTTGCAAATATGCCACTGGGGCGGTTTGAAACCTGGCTGAAAAAAAAGGGGAATTATGACACCTATCTTAA
Source organism: Desulfobacteraceae bacterium (assembly GCA_003353855.1). Classification (GTDB taxonomy): domain Bacteria; phylum Desulfobacterota; class Desulfobacteria; order Desulfobacterales; family Desulfobacteraceae; genus NBML01. The sequence goes on along the minus strand of PIVS01000235.1, from coordinate 2,007 downwards.
ATCCCTTTGGAAGGGATTCAATCCCTGTACGCTGGAGGGATTGATGTGCCGTCATCTGATTTCAATTTCCTGGGATGGGTATCTATATGACTGTGATTTTAACCTGGCAGCCGGCTTGGCCAAGGGCAATTTAAGAACCCATATCAGTGATCTGGAAAAAATTGATTTTAAACATCAGGAGGTTGCCGTGGGCAATCACTGCTATGCCTGCACCGCCGGCACCGGATTCACCTGAGGCGGTTCCATTGCGGTCCCCAGTTAGGGGACACCTGTTTTATCCTGTGTGATGCTTACAAATGCAGGGAATATCGCTTGTTGTCAATTTCAAGGGTTGTTTTGCTATAGGAAAGCTTAGTAATTATTTTACCCTCCTTGAAATGGACCACATCAACCCCTTTTCTTATCTCCGGCTTGTCTTCAAAACCAGATTCCATTGAAGGCCATTCAAGCACCCATCGATACAATACTTTTTGTACATGCTCATCCACAAAGGTTTCTTCTTCGAAAAACCTGAAATTGCCATGGTTCTCAAACCAGGAAGCCCAGACTTTTCTAAGATTTTTTTTCCCTTTGACATAGGCCCCTGTCCAGTTTTCAAAAAAAATATCCTCATGGAAGAAATCCATGACCTTTTCCAGATCATACTTTTCCCAGGCCAGGTTCCACTCCCTAAGCCTCGTTTTGATTTCATTGCGTGAAAGCTTCATCCTAACGCTCCTTTCCGGTAAAATTCATTCCGTTTTTAATTGGCCGTCACTTACCAGGCGATCCACAAGTCAACAACCTGCTGTTCAGCTTCCTTGGTATAGGGCTCAATCCTCAGGTTTTCCAATGATCTTTTCCATTATACTATTTTTTTGATGACTTACGCAATTTTTTTTCCATGAAAATGGGCTGTTTCTTTGCCACTGACAAGGAGGGCTTCTCCCATGGTGATACTTTATTTTGAATCAAAGGCCAGCTTTAATCCGAAGCCGATGAAAATCATGCCGGATATTTTCTGCATGATGAGCCCGATACGCTGGTTGTTCCTGAGGGTGTCTGTCATCCGGGAAGCTGTTCTTGTCAATGCCATGAACCAGATACTGCTGGTGGCAAGGAATGTGCACCCAAGAACAAGAAAAGGCAATGGTCCTTGAACGGCCAGGGGATTGATGAACTGGGGCAGAAAAGAAAGAAAAAAAAGGGCAACCTTAGGGTTTAACACATTGGTGATCACCCCCTGTCGGTATATTTTCATAAGATCCCTTGTGGCAAACGAACTGGCTGCGGTTTCAAAGGCTGTTTTTTTGTCCATCAGGGTTTTGAGACCCAGGAAGATCAAATAAAAGGCCCCTGCCCATTTTATAATAGTAAAGGCTGTGGCAGAGGTGGCCAGGATCAGGGAAAGCCCAAAGGCTGCACAGAGAACATGAACCACACAGCCGGTCATAATGCCGGCAACGGACACAAGGCCGGCACGTCTGCCCTGGGAAACACTTCGGGTAAGAATATACATGGTATCCACCCCAGGGGTCAGGTTGAGTATGATGGCGGCAATAATAAATCCGGTATAATTTTCAATTCCAAACATGGGGATTGCCCTTTATTTTAGTCCGATAAATATACAAGGATATGTTTCGGGAAATGCCTAGTCAAACAGGGCATTGATAAATCGTTGCGAATCAAACTCCTGGAGGTCATCAATTCCTTCCCCGATACCAATGTAGGAGATGGGAAGGCCCATGGTACTGGAAATGGCTGCAACGATCCCTCCCTTTGCGGTTCCGTCCAGTTTTGTCAGTGCAATCTGGGTAATTTCGACTGCTTCATGGAACTTCTTAGCCTGGGATATGGCATTCTGACCGGTTGTGGCATCCAGGACCATTAAAACCTCATGGGGGGCTGTATTCAGCTTTTTATTGACCGAACGTTTGATTTTTTTTAATTCTTCCATGAGATTTTTCTGGGTGTGGAGCCGGCCGGCTGTATCGACAAGAACAATATCCACTCCCCTGGCAATGGCTG
>PIVS01000234.1 GCA_003353855.1 Desulfobacteraceae bacterium | reverse complement strand
ACTCTTCCATTCCCAGTATTCCAAACAATGACGTTAGTAACAAATATGGATGTTCCACCTTATACCGCCTCCTTGAAAAATAATCTCGTTAACTCAAGCATAGTTGCCAGAAACATGCTCGCAACAACCACCGAAAGGCCCGCCAAAAGTCCTAACGGATGAACAATATGGTTTGATATAAGCAGGAAAATCAATCCCCCGCTTATCACAAATCGAATATAGTATTTCACCAGGATATTCCCCACAAAGGAACCTCCCTTTTCAGATACCACATTTGGCCGAAAATTATTAACAACGGTTTTCTTCAAAAGTTGAAAATTTATGGACACGATCAGCCCACCCAACAAGACCCCCAAGGAGACCTTTGTCGGGGTTGTCATCAAGGCCAGTGAACTGCTCACTACCAGCAGCAGCCAATTGGTTTTGGTAACAAAATTAACAACTTTTTCAAGATCCTGCATTAATATTTCCGCCCTTTTTTCCCTGCCCTGATTATGTTGCTGAAACCTGCGGCAATACCGAAGGCCAGCCCTACAAACAACAGAACAGGTTCTGTATCAAACTTTTTGTCAAGCCAGATTCCAATCCCAAGGCCAATAAAAATCGAAAGCGCAACCGACATACCAAGACTGGCAAAATACCCCAGCTCTCTAATGGTTTTGCCCGTTTCTTTTTTCATCCTCTTGCCTCTCCTTGATTTACCTCTTCTTTAGGATCGGTCTTTGACTTTACAAAGATCAATTTATCTTGAGAGCAAATATCATATGCTTACTCTCAAGTCAATGTGAAAAAAGCATTAAATAATATCGACAAATCCGGTACTGCTCTCCTTGCTGACCTCACCTATAATACGGGCATCTATTCCTTTTTTCTCCATTTGCCCAAGGCAAGAAATTGCCTCATCTTTTTGCAGACTTATCATGAGCCCGCCAGATGTCTGGGGATCAAACATCAGGTCAACCAGGGCTCGGTCCATGCCGGGAATGAGCCCTGTGAACTTCTTAAAAAAAGCCCTGTTTTTATGAGCACCTGCCGGGACCAGTCCCATATTGGCAAAGGCAAGTACATTCTCCAGCAAAGGAACCTTTTGGGAATAAAGGGTCAAATGCTTTTTGGCCCCACGGGCCATCTCAACCAGATGCCCGGCAAGGCCAAACCCTGTCACATCGGTACAGGCGTGGACTTGGAAATCAGCCATCACTTCAGCTGCGTACCGATTGAGTCGGGACATAACAGAAACCGATTCCCGGATATGAGTTTTTTCTGCAAGCTTTGCCTTTATGGCCGTTGACATAATTCCTGTTCCAATGGGTTTGGTCAGAAGAATAACATCCCCTACCCTGGCATTGGAGTTGGTCAACACACGGTCAGGGTGAACAATCCCAGTGACGGAAAGTCCGTATTTAAATTGCGGATCATCCACGGAATGCCCGCCCACAAGCAGGGCACCGGACTCATTAATTTTATCTTGCCCCCCTTTTAATGTCTGGGCAAGGATATCCTCAGAAAGATCACTGGGGAAACAAACAATATTCATCACTGTCACAGGCCTCCCTCCCATTGCATACACATCGCTTAGGGAATTGGCCGCAGCAATCTGGCCGAACTCATAGGGATCATCTGTGACCGGTGTGAGAAAATCCAGGGTCTGGATCAGGGCGGTCTGGGGATTGAGTCGAAATACCCCGGCATCATCCGGCGTGGCGAGCCCCACAATAAGATCCGGATGGGACCTGATATCAAGTCCTGAAACAATTCGATCCAGTGTCCCTGGATCCAATTTGGCCGCTCACCCCGATGCCGTTACCTTCTGGGTTAAAAAAATCTTCATAGTCTTTTCCATTCACTTAACTCTTATATATATATTGAATCATATCCCAATGGACATACGCTTACGCTGCTAACGCCTGCTGTTTACCCACCCCTATTTTTTCAATGAAATAACACAGGCAAATCTGCCGGTTTTCTTTTCCCTGCGATAGGAATAAAATTGTTCTGTATTGCATTGGGTACATATATTCATCCTCTCAATATTCTCTTTTTTCATCCCTTTTTCAATCATTTGGTCACAGGACATTTTCCAAAAATCAAAATATGGTTTTTCCGACAACTTGTATGACCACAGGGCCTTGGGTATCTCATCCTTATAATTGGTGAACTCAGCACAACAGGGCCCAAGGGAGGGGGAAATGCCTGCCCGGATATGGCCTGGCTGACACTTAAACCTGACTTTCATCACATCGATGCAATTACCGATTATATTTTGAACACTGCCCCGCCAGCCGGAATGAACATTGGCAACAACCTTTTTGTCAGGATCAAACAAAAGGATACCCTGGCAGTCTGCCACCTGGATCACAAGAGAGATTCCCGGCATATCCGTTACCAGTCCATCTGCAATAATTGGTGTTTGTCTTTTTGCAGGATTTGATATCTGGTTTAATACATGGATGGTTTTCCCATGTACCTGGTTCAAAAAAACAGCCTTCCGGGTTCCCATTCTTGACAGTATACGATGCCTGTTCTCCGCCACAGCAGCAGGCCCATCCCCGACACTCAACCCAACATTCAAAGAGTCAAAGCAATGGGAACTGACCCCGCCGGATCGTGAAAATATTCCATGGCTCAAATCAGGATATCCCTGAAAAAGGTTAAATTCAAAAACTTTGATTTCAGGCCTCCCCGTAATAGAGCCTGCCGATCCGTTCAATGATCCTAGTGGTGGAAATATCAGGCTCCAGAACAATTCGCTCCACACGCCCCCCATTTTTCCTGACAAAAGCTGCCCCGACTATCTGCTCTTCCGGCCAATCCGCGCCTTTAACAAGGATTTCAGGACAAATGGCTTCAATCAATTGCTCAGGATCGGAGTCATCAAACAAAACCACATGGTCGACGGATTCAAGGGCAGACATCACGCAGGCCCTGTGGGTCTCACCAATAACCGGACGTTTCTCTCCCTTGATCTTTTTCACAGACAGATCAGAATTGAGTCCCAGCACAAGGATATCCCCAAGGGCCGCTGCCATGGAAAGATAAGAGACATGACCGGCATGGAGGAGATCAAAACACCCGTTGGTAAACACAATTTGCTTGCCAGAAGCCCTGTATTGTTCAGCCAACGCTTTTATTTCATCCAAACTCACTATTTTTTTTTGGTCCATTTTCCTCTTTGTTTTCCTCTTTGTTTTCCTATTTTCCTGCATTATTTTTTATCCATAAACATCGAATCTTATGTCTGTGATACAGGGAATCAATTTACGCGCCCGGATCACCCGTTCCATTTCAATGGTTGCCACGGCAGTCTGATCGCAGGGTCCTGCATCCGCAAGTATTTCCCCCATGGGGTCAACAACCATGGACCTACCCGGAAAGGACAGGTCCCCTTCTATTCCCGTTCGATTGGCACAGACCATAAAAACTTGGTTTTCAATTGCCCGGGCCACTGCCAGATTATGCCAGTGGCGCTTTCGGGACGCAGGCCACTGGGCGCAGAGAATAATCATCTGGGCATCGGCCAGAAAAAGTTTTCGAGCCAACTCCGGAAACCTTAAATCGTAGCAGATCATCAAGCCCATTCGGCCAAGACTTGTGCCAATGGTCACAACTTTGTCTCCAGCCCCATAAAACTTGTGTTCATTGGTCAACCTGAACAAATGCAGCTTCCGATACTGCCCCTTAATTGATCCGTTTGTATCTATAAAATACATGGTATTATAGATACTCCCGCCCTCCAACTCGGGAAGACTGCCGGCAATGGCCATGCCGTGGGCCTTGGCAAACCCTGACAAGCGCTCCAGAATCGGACCTGTATGACGGGAATGCTCCTTTAAACACCTGTTGTCAAATCCACAGGAAAACAGCTCGGGCAGAACTGCCAGACTTATGTCCCGGGAAGCAAGGTGCTTAAGATTTGCCAAAACCACATCCATATTGGCTTCTATTTGCCCCTTGATAATATCAAACTGAACAACACCGGTTTTAAATATTTTTTGGAAGTCCATTACCATCCTCTTTTATGGATACATATACTGAATCTTAAAATTTTAATAATTTCATCCACGGCAATCCGCAGGATGGAATCACCCCCCCCCCTTCAAAAGCCAGGGCACGCTCCACAAAAAACTGGCAGCTGTTTACAATCTGCCTGGCTTCCCGCAAAAGCACCTGACCTTCCCGGGTCAGCACTGGAAACTTTCCTTGACGGCTAAAAAGCTCAACTCCCAGATCAGTCTCAAGGTTGGCAATGGCTATGCTGACAGCAGACTGTGCCTTACCCATGTGCCTGGCCGCCGCAGAAAAGGAACTCTTATCAGCAATGTTGATAAAGGTTTTAAGATTATTTAAAGATAAATCCATAAACACACCTATCAATTAATTAGATGGAACCCAACTTGTTTTATAACAATTAATGGTGGTAAAAGAAAAGTACAAATTAACTACCGGCCTTTGGAGTGTGGTTTTCCATATACAAAATAGCTGCAAAAAGTTTTTTATAAAAATATAGGAAAAAATATGAGAACATTTTGGGAAAGAGTGAAGCACACCCTCTTATTTGAATTAGTTTTGCTTTTACTATCTACCCCGATTGTTGCACTGGTACTCAACAAAAGCTTTAGCCACACAGGCATGTTGAGCATAGGGATAAGCGCCGCAGCAATGATCTGCAACGGATTGTATAATTATGCCTTTGATAAAATACTTATTTCTCTAAATCGACCGCTTTATCCCCGGTCCTTTTATTTTAGGTGTTTTCACTCAATATTGTTTGAACTTTGTCTTCTGACCATAACCCTGCCGATCGTAATGTGGTGGCTGGAATTGCCATTTCTTCAGGCCCTGGCCCTGGATATTTCCTTTGCACTTTTTGTTCCGGTTTATGCCCTTATTTTTAACTGGATTTATGATCTGGTCTTCCCACCACCCGAGCTCCTGTGCCCCACTCGGAATTGAATTTTCCTAACAGGACCTGACCATTGCTGTCAATGCGGTCATAGCCTCCTTGTCAATTGAACCCGGTTCTGATAATCTTAGCTCATGCCATACCCAAGGGACCGGGCTTCCTGTAATCATTTTATCCTATTATTTTGGCATGGTGGATTTAAAATTAAAGTCCTTATTTCCTTGACTTTTTAACTCAGTTTCGATAATTTTTTTAATATTAAGAGAAAAAACAAATATGATTAATTATTATAGTGCAAACTCAAGAAACACAAAACAATAATAAGCAATATTGTTTTCCCTTATAATATACAAAATCATAAGGAGAAACCCATATGACAAAAAATATTTCTTTTCTCAAAGGCAAACACATACTGGCCGTGGATGATGAATGGGATGTGATTGAAACCATAGAGGAGATCCTTGAACCGGCACAGGTTGATGTGGCACAGGACTATGAAACCGCATCGGAAAAAATCCTTCAGACCCGGTACGATCTTGCCATACTCGACATCATGGGGGTGAGCGGGATCAAACTTCTGGAAGAGTGCGTACGCATGGATATCCCGGCGGTGATGCTCACTGCCAATTCCCTGAACCCTGAGTCCCTGATGGAATCCATTAAAAAAGGGGCCATCTCCTACCTGTCCAAGGAACATTTAAGCGACCTGGACACCCTGATCAATGACCTCCTGGGGGCCAGGAATGAAGGAAAACCAACCTGGAAACTCTTGTTTGAAAAACTTGGCAGTCACTTTAATCTTCGCTTTGGTAATAATTGGAAGGAAAACGACAAGGTCTTTTGGGATGATTTTGAAAAAAACTGGGAAATTTCCAAGGGCATCCAGGCACGACTCCTCCACGACCAGAACATAGTGGACAAAGGAATTTAATCCAGAACATTCAACCCCATTGGAATCAATAATATCCCAGCAACTTGGGAAGAAACAGGACAAGTTGGGGACAATAGGTCAAAAAGAAGAGTACCCCGATCTGGATGGCCAAAAAGGGCATGACCGCCCGGGAAACATAAATAATATCCCGATTGGCCAGGGCACCGGTGATAAAAAGGCTGACCCCCATGGGCGGGGTGCAATACCCGATGGCAAGGTTTACCGTCATGATCAGGCCAAAGTGCATGGGATCCACGTCAAATGGCCCCAAAAGGGGGATGAAAACCGGGCCCAGAATCAATGTGGCTGATATAATATCCATGAACATGCCTATAATCAACAGCAGAATGTTCATCGCCAATAAAAAGATAATGGGTGAACTGATATTGGCCACCACCACCTCCGCCACCCGGGTGGGAATATTTTCAAAGGTAAGATACCGGCCAAAACAGGTGGCCGAGGCCACAATCAGCAGGAGAGTAGCCGAGGTGACAGCAGAACTTATGGTCACCTCCTTGATATCTGCAAACTTCATGGATTTATAAATATAATACTCGACAAAAAAAGCATAAACACTTGCCACAACTGCAGCCTCATTGGCAGTAAACACACCGGAAAAGATACCGCCAAAGATAATCACAATGAGCATGATAGCCCAAAAGCCCTCTTTCAAGATGTGAAACAACTGCTGAAAATTCGGGGCGGGAAGCCGTTTGATATCCTCTCGTTTACGATGGAGCAAAAAAGTGTAAATACAGACACAGGCAATAATCAAAAACCCTGGAACAAATCCGGTGATAAACAATCCTTCCAGGGACTGATTGCTGATCATGGAATAAAAGATCATTGCGATACTCGGGGGAATTATAACCCCAAGATTAGGGGATGTGGTCATCAACCCCAGGGTATAATCTTCGTCATACCCGTTTTTAATCAGGGCCGGAATCATGAAGCCCCCAAGGGCCACCACCGTGGCGACAGTGGAACCTGAGATGGCACCGAAAAGACCGCAGCCGATGATACCTGCCATGCCAAGTCCTCCTGGCAGCCAACTGACAAGGGCATTGGCCAGATTCATTAATTTTTCAACCATCTTTCCCTTGGCCATGATATTCCCGCAAAGAATAAAAAACAAAACCACCACAAGGGCAAACTTGTCAAGGCTTCGAAAAAGGGTCTGGGCCAGAAGTGCCAGGGGTATATCCAAAAAGAAAACAAAGCCGATGCTGGCAGTGAAGAAAAGGCTGAGGAAAACCGGCACATAGGAGGTCATAAACCCCAGGAGAATACATAGGATAATCAGGTCACTCATCTGCATGAAAATAACGCCCCTTTATTGTCTGGATTTATAATCTTGAATCATCACCTGAAACGTTCTGATAAATACCATCACACCCATTATGGGCATGATGGCATAGATGATCACAAGCGGTATCTGCATGATAATGGTTTTTTGGTGGGTCACATATTGCAGATGGGTCATTTTATACCCGTAATTTACCATCATCCAGGCAAAAAAGAGCATGAG
>PIVS01000233.1 GCA_003353855.1 Desulfobacteraceae bacterium | reverse complement strand
AAGTGGGGATTGATCTGGTAGCGCAATTTTTCCCGCTCCTGCTTTTTTGCTGTAAGTCGGGCAGCTTCCTTTTTTTGTTTTTGCAATACCAATTCCATTTCCAGTCTAAGGTTTTTCCGGAATGTCCTATGGGCCTGCTGCAAGTCCAGGTGGCACCTGACTCTGGTGATGAGTTCATCCATTGAAAAGGGTTTTGAAATATAGTCATTGGCACCGGATTGATAAGCCTCCACCAGGGCTTCAATCTCTGTTCTGCCGGTAAGCATGATGATTGGCAGTTCTGTTGCGGCAAAGGTTTTTCTCAAGGTGCGACAGACCGAATAACCGGACAACCCCGGCATCATGATATCCAGAAGAACCACCCTGGGAATATTACCGGACGCAATGATTTCCAGGGCATCGGATCCGTTTAATACGGCTCGACAACTGATACCCGCCTTCCCAAGAAATTTTTTAATCAGCTCAAGAGTTTCCAGATAGTCATCCACAACAAGCACCTGATATTCCGGGTCGGAAAAAGGAAGATGCCCTTCTATTTGTGTGCCTGAATTACCAGAAAGTTTTATCCTGGACTCCTCCATATTTTCCCCAAGCTGATGAGTTGTTTCCCGAACTGATCGCATAAAAGAAGAAACGACCATTAGAAAGATAATAAAAGAAGCATAGCCGGTTTAAATACTTAAATCAAGAAAGGTTTTTAGGAGATACCCGATACCAGGAATGGTTTGTTATATGATCCGATTAATGACCCTTTTAAGACGCTGGGGAGAAACCGGTTTGAGGAGACAATCAAGGGCTATTGTTTCCAGGGCTTTTTTCTTATACTTTTCATGGGCGGTAATGATGATAAGATCTGTCACATCAGGGTTGATGCCGGGAATAAGATCAAACCCGCTGCCTCCCCTGAGCCGGATATCCAGAAAAACAATGTCAATGGTATTTTCTCTCAGTATTTTTTCAGCTTCTTTAAAGGTACCGGTTTCCCACACAACTTCAATCTGGCGGTAGGGGGAGAGCAGATAGCAAAGGTCAGCCCTTACAAAGGGTTCATCATCAACCAGCAATGCTTTAAGCGGCATGGCTCTGATCCTTTTGTCTTCCGTATCCATACATCTTGTGTTTATTTTTTTCAAAAACTATAGATCAAAATCTCTAAGAAGGGGAAATTTTGTGTTCAACGGCAGGGGATGTGTGATAAACGGTGATGATTCCGGTAATATCTCCATTTTTTTTACCCTTTGGCAGGGTTTCCAGTGAGGTATGCTCAAAATCAGCTAAAAAAACAGTCGTGACACCCTTTTTCAATGAATCAGGCTTGATTTGTCGATTTAGCCTTCTCCGATATTGGTTTTTATTCCTACGGGCGCTCCGTCGGGGGCTATATTCCAGTCATTAAATCATCCTTCAGACTTTTCTTTACAAAAAGCGGGGAAGGGCATGGCATATCCCAGATAATGATAGAGACCGATGAGTTTCTTGAACAGATCCCTCTGGTCTCGATTTCGAACCCGCCGTACTTCAAGGGGGGGGTAAATTCTTCCACACTGCCACTGAGGATGCAGTGAGACTGCCCGCGTGGAATTTCAGGAATAATCTTTTGGGAACTGGTTTTGCCTTTTCGTTTCTTTTCCGGAAGGGTTAGCTCCCCCTTGGACTCCAAAAGCTCCAGAAGGTCTCTGCATTCCCGGGCTTTCAGCCGGTCATTGGGCCGTTTCCATTCCAGAAGTTGGCACACGATGTGTGCCAACTCGCGTCGGCTGATGCCACCACAGAGTGCAACTACTTCTTGAATCAATGCTATTTTTTCGTCTGTAAACTCTCGGCCACAAAAGGTTTGTTGCTTTCTGATAACATGTCCACAATTTATGTTTCCACGGATGGTGACAGTCTAGTCCAGAACTATTATCGTCATAGTAAACAAGAAAAAAACACAGCCGATGCGGTGTCTATAGCAGGCGGATCATGGTTGCGGATATCCCAAAGGTTTATATGTTTTAAAATTCATACGAGGTTTTTTCAGAGAACTTTTTCTACAAGGTAGTAATTCTACACACACGAAACGGAAAAGAGTTTTTTAACCACAGTTACGCTGATATTAATTTCATTCTCTTTCATTTTTGCTGCAATTTTTTTGTGGCTTAAATTGGTCCAACGAATTTTTCTATTCATAGGATCACCAGCAATATAGTCGTCAATAACTTTGAGGAAGACTTCATCTATATTTTCAATTATTTCCATAACTGCTTTTCTTCCAGCCCCTTTTTTTCGGATACTGTCTTATAAAACCATTTCCGGGTTTTTTAATTTTGCAACACCTCGAAGTAGGGCCGATGGATAGGGTATCAATGGTTTTGGACCAGATTTCAAGTTTTTTTTCATCATTAACGGTGTCTCATTGATTCTTGGTTACAATCGGACCGTAACTATCTCATAATATAAAACAAAAATCTAGCTTTTTATAAACTATTGCTATTTAGGTGATTTAGTTCATTTAATTGAATTCTTATTCCCTAGGTTTCATCTGACCAATAGTTTAAGACGGGAGGCCGCTCGTCTGCTGGTCATAAAGGGTTGGGTCTGATTTAAAAGAAAGATCCGGTAAGCCCCGCTCGTTTCAAGAGAGATCTCCTTTATATGGTCTATATTTATAATGGTGGACCGGTGGATACGAAGAAAAGAGGAGGAAGGAAGGAGATCTTCCCATGACTTTAATGTATTCCTGCACAGCAATTTTTCATTTTGTTTTAAATAAAGGGTCAGGTAGTTACCGCCAATTGAGGAGATGGCAGCAATATCACCAAAAGAGATATACCGGCCGCCGGAATCCAGTTTAACAAAAATACGATTCGGGTTTGTAACGGATGGAGGATGCTCTTTTTCCGGTCCAAGCCTCTCAAGGGTAATGGTAAGCCGATCCTGGGATACCGGTTTAAGCAGATAGTCCAGGGCATTAACTTCAAAAGCCTTTATGGCATAATTATTATGCCCTGTGACAAATACAATTTTTGAGGACCTGTCAATAAAAGGGATAAGATCAAATCCTGAGCCGCCCCGCAGACAGATATCAAGAAACACCAGGTCAAAACGATTTTCACTCAATTGCTGCCTGGCTTCGGCAAGGGTGCCGGCCTCACCAGCCACCCGGACGTTTTCGTGGGATAACAGCAGATTGGTAAGGTCCTGCCGCACAAAGGGTTCGTCATCAATGATTATGGTTTTCAGCATCATGGCCCATGCCCCTCCTTGAACTGGAGTATCGGTTATATTGATAGCGCCTGTTTATTACGACCCAAGTGAAATATGGCTATTGCCCGCCAGAAATAGAGGCTAATACTATAGGATAGGAAGTTTCTTTTTGTCAACAAAAGTATAAGGGCACCATTGCATCAGAAGCTAAAAACGCTGATCAGTCCTCTTCCATGAAAGAGTGGATAAAATCCATGACATCCGCTGTGATGCACAGATCCGAATGGGAACAGATGGGGGCTTGGAAATTTTTGTTGATACTGACCACCCAGTCCGACTCCTTCATACCGGCCAGGTGCTGGGATGATCCTGAAATACCGCAGGCTATATAGAGCCTGGGCGCAACACTGGCCCCGGTGATGCCCACCTGATTATCATGCCCGATCCAGCCCATGTCCACCAGGGGCCGTGAGGCTCCCACCGCCGATGCAGAAAAAGTTTCGGCAAACCTTAAGACAGACTCAAGATTTGATCTTTCTCCAACCCCCCGTCCTGCAGCCACAATGGTCTGGGCCTGCTTCAGCTTCTGGTGATTGCTTTTATTCTTCAAAATTTTTTGATGGTCCATCCGGACCTGTCCACCCCCGGAAAAAATTTCTTTCAGTATAATTGAACCGGGATGTTTCACCCCACTGGCCTGGGGAGAAAATATCCCTGGCATTATGGTCAACACCAAGGGAAAACCTGGTTCCGGCCGAAGCACCATATTCCGGGTATTGTTCAAAACCGGCCGGGAATACAAAAGCCCCTCTTCATGGGACCGGATCTTGTTGACCCCGGATATGGAAGCCGCCCTAAGGCGAACTGCCAGGCCCGGAGCAAAATCCCTGCCCTGGGAGGTGTGGGCCACCAGGATATGGGAAGGGGCCAGTTCCCGGATCAAGGGACCCAGACAATTTTTATAAGCCTCACTGGTATAGGCGGCAAGATTTGGTATCTTCAGGGCCAGCACATCCGTTCCTGTCGCAGATGAAATCTTTTCTGCCAGGGGCATGGGATTTTGTCCCGGGACAATCACCTGAATCACAGGAAAGTTTTTTTGATCGGCCCCTTCCTTTTCTTCCCTCTGATCACTTTGCAACTTTTTCAACCGTTGTATCACACGGGCTGCGGCGATCAGTTCCCATGTCACAGACCGAAGGCTCCCATCCATCACTTCAGCAATAATCACAAGGGGTTTCATAACAAATCCTTTTCCCGCAAAAATGTTTTAAACTGCCGGACCTGATCATCCAGGCTTCCCCCAAGCCGCTGGCCAGATCTGGTCTGTTCCGGCTGTTCAATGGCCACAAGGGATTCTTTGGGTCTTACAGGAATAGGAAAAAGATCCCCCTCAACCAGAGTGGTGACGGGCTTTTTTCCTGATGCCAGCATCCTGGACAGGGAAGGATACCGGGGAGTATTAATACCGGCCTGGATGGTCAGCACTGCCGGCAGCATGATTTCCAGGCAATCGGTGTACCCCTTTGCCATCTCCCGCTCCACCCTCACAATTCCCGCAGCAGGTGCCAGGTAATTTTTCACCACTCCCGTGGCACAGGGATATTCCAAAAGTTCAGCCAGCATGGGCCCTGTCTGCCCCGCCATCATATCCTGGGACATGATCCCGGTGAAAATCAGGTCATAGCCGCCCTTTCCTGCCACAGCCGCTAAATTTGATGCAATGACAAAGGCGGAGACATATTGGGCCTCCCGGGTAAGAATATGAATGCCCCGGTCCGCCCCCATGCCAAAGGCCCGTTTAATAACCGCCGCAACATGGTCCGGCCCTGCAGTGACCACATCCACCCGGACCTCGGGAATCCCTTCTGCCCCGTTGTCCTTCAGGACCAGGGCCTCTTCCAGGGCAAATTCATCAAACCGGCTTATCTCGCCTTTCTCTGATCCCTGTTTAATGCAGACTAAAATTTTCATATCCCCACCATACACAGAAGACAGATACTTATCAAGATAAATACGAACGAACGTTCATTTTCAGGCAATTTGACCCGGTCCATGTAATGGAAACCATGGAGAAAGACACCCTGGAAAAAGGTATTAAGATATTTGGGGCAGAATTCATGCTGGGCACTGGCCAGACAGGATGTTTTCCTGCCACCAATGTGTTTAAAGCCAGCCAACATTTGGATAAGCACGGGAATTACCGGGGCTCATCAGATAATTATAAAAGTCCTACATTTTTTTTGTTGACAATAAAATAGTCCTACTATATTTTTTTTAGTAAAATAAGAGCAGGACAAATGCTGCCCGGGCCGAACAATAGCTCTCCCTTATTTGTCAAGCAGTATCAGACAATCCCCTGGCAAGCAATAGCCGACAGAGAACCATTAATACTACCAGGAAACAAAAAATGAAAAAATTATGCAGGGAACTTGCCAGGGAGTACGAAGTCCTAGATGATATTGTTAAGGATTTGAGTGATTCAGAGTGGGAGTCAAAGACCCCGTTTTATGACTGGACCATCCATGATGAGATATGCCATATCGCATATTTTGATGATAAGGCAAGACTGGCTGCAACAGATCCAGACGGTTTTAACATAGATATGGAAAAAATTTTTGAGGGCATTATAAGCTACGAAGATTTTTTTAAAAAAACATTAAAAATGCTGAAAAAGCTTTCCCCAAAAGAACTGATGACATACTGGATCAGCAAAAGAACAAAAATGATAGGCTCACTTGAGATACTTGGGCAGACAGACAAGATTCCCTGGTATGGCCCGCCCATGAATGCAAAATCATTTGTAATTGCAAGAATAATGGAAACCTGGGCCCATGGGCAGGACATTGCTGATACCGTAAAATACAGAAGAAAACCAACAGATCGGCTGAAACATATTGCCCAATTGGGCGTTAAAACATTTGGCTGGTCATATGTAAACAGACAGCTTGAAAAACCATCTCAAAAAGTCTGGGTTGAACTTAAAGGCCCGTCCAATGAAACCTGGATATGGAACGAAGATCAAAGGGAAAATTCAGTTATTGGAAGTGCTGAAGACTTCTGCCTTGTGGTCACCCAGAGAAGGCATATTGATGATACAAACCTTAAAACAAAAGGTGATATTGCACGGGAATGGATGTTGATTGCCCAGGCATTTGCAGGCCCTCCGGAAATGGGTCCTGATGCCGGCAAATTTGAACAATGATGATTATAAAAAATTAAAGCTTCAGAGGAGATGCTCATCATGGGATTTGATATGAATATCAAAGGAGAATATCAGAAATATTTCACAAAGGAACATGACCTTGTACGTAAATCCATCAAGGAATTCATTAAAAAAGAAGTAATTCCCAACATCAATGAATGGGAAGAAAATGGTGAGTTCCCAAAGGAAATCTATAAGAAAACAGGAGAACTTGGTTTTTTGGGAATTGGATATCCTGAAGAATGCGATGGAACGCCGGGTGATGTTTTCATGAAAATTGTTGCAGGGGAAGAGTTGATGCGCTCCACCTCGGGCGGATTTGTTGCGGGGATCGGCTCCCTTGACATTGCAATTCCACCGATCGTCAGAAAAGGAACGGTTGAACAGATAGAAAAATTTGTCAAGCCTGTGATCGCAGGCACAAAAATAGCTGCCCTTGGCATCACAGAGCCAGGTGGCGGTTCTGATGTTGCAAATCTTGCAACCACGGCTGTCCGGGATGGCGATCATTACATTGTTAACGGCAGTAAAACCTTTATCACAAGCGGCATCAGGGCAGACCAGTTAACAACAGCCGTCAGAACCGGAAAAGAGAGTGCCCATGGCATCAGTATGCTTGTCATTGAATCTGATACGCCTGGATATTCAGTATCAAATAAACTTAAAAAAACAGGATGGTGGGCATCTGATACAGCCCAGATTTATTTTGATAACTGCAAGGTTCCGGTTTCCAATCTTCTTGGTGAAGAGAATCAGGGCTTTTACTATATTATGGAGAATTTCCAGAGCGAGCGCCTTCAACTTTGCGTCATGGCATATATGACCGCACAACTGGCCCTTGAAGAGGCTGTGAAGTATGTTAAAGAAAGAAAAGCCTTTGGAAAAACCCTGAACGGATTCCAGGTAACACGTCATAAATTGGTTGACATGGCAACCCAGGTTGAAGTGGCCCGGGAATTTACATACAGGATTGCTGCTAAAATCAATGCCGGAGAAAACATGGTAAAAGA
>PIVS01000232.1 GCA_003353855.1 Desulfobacteraceae bacterium | reverse complement strand
CATACTTCAACTGCCCAGAATCCGATCTCATCCATTTTCTCGGCAACGGGAATCATGTCTTCTGTTCTTCCCCTTGTGGCAAACAGGGACTGATGACCATCCCTGAGGGACAGGTCCTGGACCTTTACGGGATTGGCGGCCGCGGGCCTGTCTTTGTCATAATTCATCTCGACCATTTTGACTTGATTATACTCACTCATTTAGTTTTCTCCTGAAAAATATCTCTATTATTTAAATTCTTTAAATTTGCCTGGCAACAGCCCTATTTAAACATTCGCAGCTGCATCATGGTACCTGCCTGCATCAATGCCTGGCGGCCTGTCACCCCCCATAAATTCATCTGGGGGGCAGGCGATACTACTCCCTGGGGAATCCCGGCAGCTGGCAAATCCTGACAGGCAGCAGCGGTCTCACCGGTTTTGATATAAGCTGTTACAGCTGCCATGGCAGCGGCTAATTTCTTTTTATCCATTCTCATCACCTTTCCTATACAGGGATATTCCCATGTTTTTTGGCCGGCCGCATTTCCCGCTTGGTGGCCATGGCCTCCAGGGCATCAATTAGCCGGGGCCTTGTTTGTGAAGGCACGATCACGGCATCCACATAGCCCCTGGCAGCCGCACAATAGGGATTTGAAAACTGCTCATTATATTCGTCTATCTTTTCTGTTCGTTTGGCTAAAGGATCATCTGATCCCTTTATTTCCCTTGCGTGGATGATATTGGCAGCCCCTTCAGCTCCCATGACGGCAATCTGGGCGGTGGGCCATGCAAAGGCCATGTCAGCACCCAAATGACGGGAACACATGGCAATATAAGATCCGCCGTAATCCTTACGGGTAATGAGCAACAATTTGGGTACGGTGGCTTCGGAATAACACCAGAGCAGTTTGGCACCATGGCGGATAATTCCCCCCCATTCCTGGTCGCTGCCGGGCAGGTATCCCGGCACGTCGGCAATGGTGAGCATGGGTATATTAAAGCTGTCACAGAACCGGATAAACCTTGTGGCCTTATCCGATGCATCGATATCCAGGCATCCGGCCATGTTATTGGGCTGGTTGGCAATGATGCCGATGGAGCGGCCATTGAGCCGGGCAAAGCAGATCACAATATTCTTGGCAAAATATTGGTGGGGCTCAAAATATTGCCCATCATCCACAATGGAGGTGATCACATCCTTTATATCATAGGACCTGTTGGGATTGTCCGGGATAATGGAATCCAAAGAGGTATCCATGCGGTTGGGATCATCGGTGGGAACCGTCATGGGCGGATCTTCCATATTATTGGAGGGCAGATAGGATAACAGTTTCCGGATATTTATTATGCAATCTTCGTCGGAGTCGCAGGCAAACTGGGCCACGCCTGATTTTTCATTGTGGGTCATGGCGCCGCCCAGATCTTCAAAAGAGATCTCCTCTCCTGTCACCGCCTTGATCACATTGGGACCTGTGATAAACATATAGCTGGATTCTTTTACCATGAAAATAAAATCGGTCATGGCAGGGGAATAGACAGCACCGCCGGCAGTGGGCCCCATGATGGCGGAAATTTGAGGAATCACACCGGAAGCGGCTGAGTTACGGAAAAAAATTTCCCCGTACCCGGACAAGGCATCAATCCCCTCCTGGATTCTGGCGCCGCCCGAATCGTTCATCCCTATCACAGGAGACCCTGTTTTCAGGGCCATGTCCATCACCTTGCATATTTTTTTTGCCTGCATTTCCCCCAGGGACCCGGCTCTTGCCGTAAAATCCTGGGCATAGGCAAAGACGATTCGGCCATCCACCTTCCCGTGACCTGTGATCACCCCGTCCGCCGGAATCTGCTTTTCTTCCATGCCGAAATTGGTGCACCGATGGGTTACAAACATGTCAACCTCTCTGAAGGTGCCTTTATCAAACAGGAGATCAAGCCGTTCCCTGGCATTTAATTTTCCATTTCCCCGGCGCTTTGCCAGGGCTTTTTCTCCACCCATTTCTAAAATTTTTTGTTCTTTTAACTTAAGTTCCCGGATCTTATCTGCTGTAGCTCCCATGGTACAATCCCTTCTTTTATATTTAAGCTATTTTTTGTATTTCTATTGACTGTATTTCCTCTAAACTAAACCGCCAGGCACAAAACCAATCAGCGGGATGGTCATCGGGCGGCCACCCGATACACTGGGTTTTAATCCGTGGATCAATGGCCCTTGCAAAATATGTATATGCAACCAGGCCCGCAGAGTTACACGGATAATCATCCAATTTTTTCCTTACCCTTGCCGTCTGAACCCGGCATTCATTCATCTGGAATACAAAACTTTTAGGTCCCTCGTCAACAATTGATTGTGTATTTGTTAGAGAGTACATCCTGAAATTCAGGGCCTTTTTCAATCCCCATCTGATGACAGACCTCCGCAAACCAAAGACCATAATGAACTACAATTCGGGTAAACATGTCAACAACAAAACTTGCTTTTTCTTCTTTTGTGAGGAGAGGGTGATATCTGTCATGAAGAGGGCTCCTTTATATATAGACGACACACTCTACCCTGATTGATGGTTGGATAATATCTAATAAATCAATGCATATCTTGTCAAGTAACTTAGCAAAATCCATAGCAATTCTCATTTAATACAGCAAACCCGGTGCTTCATACAGGGGCATTTATCGTTGCATTTAAAAACAATTGAAGTTAGACTAATAAAAATCTTACTTGCAATTATAGCATTTGAGTAATGTTAACCACTCCGGGACAAAACCAATTTCCAGGGGATAATAAATGAAAGCAGACCATCAGCATCATATTCTGGTTGTTAACGATGAAGCCCAGGTTGGCAAGGCCCTTTGCCGAATCCTTGAAATGGAAAAACTTGAATCCGTATATGCCGACAGTGGTGAATCTGCACTGGATAGTATTAAAACAGCGGATCAACCCTTTTCCCTGATTATTTCAGACCAGCGAATGCCCGGCATGCAGGGAACTCAATTCCTTGAACATGCTAAAAAACTAAATCCGGAGACCATCCGTTTTCTGCTGACCGGATATTCGGAGATGCAAATCATCATCAATGCCGTGAATAAAGGCTCTGTCCAGGGCTATCTCTCAAAGCCCTGGGACAAGGATGAAATAATCAAGGCCATACGGTCAGGTATTAAACAATATGAGCGATTCCTGGAAAATAAAAACCTCATTAGTCTTGCAAAAAAACAAAATGCCAAGTTGTATGAATTAAACTGTGAACTCATGGAAAAGGCTAAAATTCACAGCAAAGAGCTTAAAGCCATTGACACTGAAATTGACGCTATTGAAACACAATTTAAAAAATTGGCTTCCCATAAAGCCCTGGATCCGACCCTGATTATGAACCAATTGCAGGAAATTTTAGACCCCCTTGGAGAAAAAGGCCAGGAGATGCTCAATGAACTGTTTTCACAAGCCATAAATGCGCTGTTCAAGGACTTTAGTGATTTGTCCCTGAGAAATGGATTTGAACTGCCGGTTCCCAGTAGAAGGAGGGACCTATGACCGCCCCCCCCAAACCCAAAATCCTCATTCTTGAAGGCAATGAGACAATAAGCAACCATGCAAGGAGTATCCTTACCGAGAAAGGCTGGGATGTCCATTGCGAGAATATCTCAAAACAAGCCCTTCGGCGATTGGAGGAATCCAAATCCTCCCCCTTTAATCTGTTTATCTCCAACTTCAAATTACCAAAAATGGAAGGGGATGATATACTGGAAAAAGCAAAAACCATCTCCCCCATGACCCAACGGATGCTTATGGTACCTGCGGACAAGCCGGACTTGGTTATCAGGGCCATCAATAAAGGGGGGATTAATTCGTGCATCATTTATCCCTTCCGGGATGAAGACCTTTTAAATCATACGAAAAAATGTTTGATTCAATTTCAGCTGTCCATGAAACACCAGCAGTTAAAAAGGGTCACAGCACACCAGAACAAGCAGCTGTTTAAAATTGCCCAGAAGCTGAAAAAAAAAGATGCAGCCTGTCAGAAACTTATTGGTGAAAAAAAAGCTGAGAAGCTGATGCGCGGATCCAACCTGAGAAAAGAGCTCAAGCAAAAGGATCAAAATAGAGATGTCACCCTTGGGAAGAGGATAGATCAAAACAATATTCTTATAACACCCGAGTCCCTTCAGGCTGAGTTTTTCATGCTTTGCGATTATATCAAGGCCTTATTTAACGAGACGGCCTCAAAAACAAATCTTGATCCGGTAATCCTTGATTTTCAGTGCCTTGTATCAAAGGAGCCCCAGGCAACACCGGCGGAAGATGAGGCTGACACTGGTGATTCTGCAGATGCTGATGCTGCTGCTGATACTGAGGACGCCGGCACTGCTGACAATATAGATGCCACAGATGATGCCCCCTCGGATCTCACAAAAAAAATCCTGCAGATAGCCCTTGGTTCTCAGCCGGTGGTTGGTATTGACACCCCCCATGTAAGCACGGATGCCTGGGATGGGGAATCCTCCCTAAGCGCATATTTTAAAATTGCAATTTCAAGGGATAAGACAAAGGCGTTTATTCAAAAAATTGAAGACATGGACGTTCCTGACCAGATCCCCCTTTCTAACCTTCTGGACTTTCTGCGCAACCAGGACATTCACTTTGGCATCATTGAAGATGAGGCGGCCATTGAAGCCTGGATCTCAAGCCTGAAAACAGGAGCGAAGGAATTGATGGTGGCAAGGGGGCAAGACCCGGTTTACGGAGAAAACGGCCATATAAATTTTTACTTTAAAAACGATTATACAAATCCGGGAAAAATAAAGGGAGACGGGACCATAGATTTCAGGGACCGGGGCGGAATTCCCTATGTCCACAAAGGTGATCTACTTGCAAAAAAAAGGCCGGCAAAAGAGGGTAAAAACGGAATGGATGTCTTTGACACACCCATCCTTGTTGAAAAGCCCATGGATCCGGTCTTTGTTTCCGGCGGCGGCACCGAGAAAAGTGAAGACAGCCTGGAAATATATGCAACCTTGGATGGTCAGCCCCATGTGGATGCCATGGGAAAGATAACGGTTAATCCGGAATTGATTATAAAAGGAGATGTTGACTTTGAAACCGGAAACATTGATTTTAATGGAAATATCATTGTCCGAGGAATGATTAAAGAGGGGTTCACGGTCAAAGGCATCAGTCTTACGGCCCAGGAGATTGAAGGGGCTGAAATTGAATTGTCCGGAGATTTGAATATCTCCGCCGGGATCACAGAGACAAAAATTTCCTCGGTTGGAAATGTCCATGCAAAATTTATCAACCATTCCATTATCACGGGATTTGGCGACCTTGTCATCCAAAAAGAGATTATTGATTCAGACATCATGATCAGTGGCTCCTGTCAAAACCCCACAGGACATATCATTTCTTCAAAAATCAATGCGAAAAAAGGAATTGAAGCTGGCAAGATAGGAACCGCGGGATCGAAACCGTCAACCCTGAAAGTCGGTGCGGACGAACATCTAAAAATTGCAACCCGGAAAATTGAAGAGCAGCTCGAAAAATCCCTGACCCGATTGAAAGAACATAGAGAAAAAACCAAACAGATTGAAACCCAGGACGAGGCACTTTATGAACAGATCACCCAAAAAGCTCAAATCCAGGAAAAAGCCCGGAACGAAACCAAGGAAATATTACAAACCATTCCAGATTTAAAAAAGGCCAATGATGTGACAGGCATACAGGAAGCGTACAGTCAGATAAAAAAATTGTCTGAAACAGCAGAAACAGCAGAACAGGAATTAAACAAAATATTTGAAACCCAGGACCAGTATGCAAAACAAATAAATCAACAAAAAGAACAGATAAATTTCATTGAAGAACAAAACAAAAAGTATGTCCTTGAAAAGAAGGGGCTCAAGGAGTTTGACTCAAAAACCAACCCCCTTCCCCGGGTACTCATCAATGGGAAAATAATCCAGGACACTATCATTCAAGGACCCAATGCCTCAATTACCATAATGGAGGATCTTTCCAGATCCCAAATCCAGGAAAGATCCATGCTGGAAGACGGACGTCATTTTTACGAGATAAGTGTCACGGATTTATAAACCCGTCCCACAAAGCGAATCATATAACCCCAGATAATACTGCCCCTCTTCAACCCGGCCCCGTTTCAAGCAACCATTACCGTAAATTTGGCATTTTTTTTCCAGAACCTTTGCAGCCATTTTCTCCTGTTCTTTGGAAAGGAGGCTGGATTGGATCAAATTAGCAATGGAAGCAATCCTGTATTTATCCTGGGAATGATGGGCCGACAATTGATCTTCATGCCCTCCGTGCTTGATGGTGCAGGGCTTATCAACTAAAAAGATGGGATGATCTGTGGAGATGCGGAGCCAGAGGTCATAATCTTCACACACAGGAAACTTTTCATTAAAAAAACCCTTTAATTCAAAAAGCTTTTTACGGATCATCACGGCGGAGGGACTGACCAGGCACAGATGCAGTGAGGCCTCAAAAATCATGCCCGATGGTTTTTTATGCTTTATCTTTGGATTAACCCTTTTGCCTTTCCGTATCCATATCTCTTCTGTTTGACAGATAAGGGCTTCTGGATGCTGTTCAAAAAAAGAAATCTGACAGGAAATTTTATCGGGTTCCCAGGCATCATCAGAGTCCAGAAGCGCAATAAACTCCCCCCGGCTGTGTTTAATACCCAAATTACGTGCGGCACTCACCCCTTTATTTGACTGGCGGAACACCTGGATCTTATTTCCATAACCCCCGAGAAGATCCAAGGTATTATCTGTGGATCCGTCATCGATGACAATAATCTCAATTGCTTCATAATCCTGGGCTAGAACCGAATCAACAGCCTTTTCCAGGGCCCAGGCCCTGTTAAATGCGGGAATGATGACACTGACCAGCTTTTCTTGAATTTGCTTCATCCAACAGCTTATATCATGGTCCTTTTATATGGTACATCCTTAATTTCCCCAGAAAATATTGATCTGGTGAGATTGATCTGGTGAGATTGATCTGGGAAGATTGATCTGGGAAGATAAATAAGGCTGACCTTTTTTTGTGTAGAATCACCCATTCCTCTTTTTAATTATTCAATGGTTTTTCCGTGACAATCCCACCCAATTATTGACAATAATAACTCTAAAAACCGGGAGTATCATAAATTAGCAAATGATTATAAGTTCTTTTTTTTGCTTGCTTTTCTTATATAAACAAACAATAATGAATTTCATTCATTTTTAATGTCGGTAATCCTTGACATACGAATTCAAATCACATAATAAGGCCTTAAATTTGGATAGATTTATCTATTAAGAGGAAATTATGGGAAAAGGCAAATCAGTCACACATGTAATTGACAAAGAATGGTGTAAAGGGTGTGGTATATGCGTTCATTTCTGTCCCAAAAAAGTATTAGAGCT
>PIVS01000231.1 GCA_003353855.1 Desulfobacteraceae bacterium | reverse complement strand
CAATGCTCAAATCAAGCAACCTTTCGGCTTCTGACTGATTGGGAGAATTGAAAATATTCCTGATATCATTTGCTACTCCTTTGCGCATATCCAACTTCGGAATATATGAAACTGCATTTTGCTGTCGGCCGGTTACGCCATTTTCAAGTTCTTCATCCAAAAGTTTTGACGCATTGCTGACCTGGGTACTACTGATTTCTAACCCGCATAATTTTTTAAGAACTGATGTGACCTTCCGAGTTGATACACCCTGGATATACATCTCGGCTTAACTTCAGCATTTCACCCTGTTGAGATCCAGGGTGCCGCTGGCGCAAAAGAGGCCTTGTTCCATGCCGGTCATTTTGGCTATTGTTTTTTGGAGCAGATTAACCGTGGGGTCTTCTCCATAGACATCATCTCTAACCTCGCCCCGGATCATGGCCTTCAGCATCGGGCCGGAGGGTTGGTCACGGTGTCGCTTCTCAGATCAATATATTTCATCTTTTGCGTTTTCTCTGATTGGGATCTGCAAATTCAAAACTTTATACCATGTTTGAATGATTTTGTGGTGTGGAAATTGTAAAGAAGAAATGGATAGTTTTTAAAAATCAAATTGATTTTAATAATGGGATGGCAAAAAGAAGAAGCCCAACCAGAAAAAAACCAATCATCTTCCAGGATATGGGATCTTTGACCCCAATATATGCAGGCTGAAGTATAAAAATCCGAATACTCCAGAATATCACGATGGAAGAAAGCAGGGTTCTTCCAAGGCCGGTGTTTAGAAGTTCGGATGTATGTACCAAAGGAATATAGGCAAGTATTATCCAGAAAATAAACAGACACCAGTTCATAATCTTCAAAGGCTGCTCAATAAAGGGTCTTTGCTCGTTGAAAAGTTGCTTCAATATTTCATCCCACTTGAGAATTTTGGGAAATGCCAGGTGCAGCAAGGCACACAGGATATTATAAATCCCGCCGATTTTAAGTAGAAACTCAATGTTCATAGTGCTCATCCTTAATGAAAATTTAGCGGCAAAAGGCCAGTTCCAAATCTTTAAATCTGTATTATTTTATAGGGAACCGGATTCTTGAGAAAATCCGGTTCCAATAAAAAAATCAAAAGGAACCATTGCCTATGGTAATGGCTGCGTCCCCGGAAGCTAAGATTGAATCGATTTTGCCCAGGGTCATGGGTGTGATGTTATTAATAAAAAAATCTGCGCTTTTGATCTGACCTTCAAGAAATGGGATCTCTTTTTTCCTGGGGCTGTTACCAAGTTTTTCACTGGCAATATTGGCGCGCCAAAGCAGCATCCAGGCCATTACCGTGTCCCCCATAACTTCAAGAAAGGGGACCGAGTGGGCAAAGGCTATTTTAAACTTTCCTGACATTGCTGTTGTTCCCATGTGCATGGCTGAATCAGCCAGCTTTTGGAGTAATATTTCTGTTTTACGGGCAATTTCTTTTAATTGTTCAAAGGGTTTTGCTTTGGTGACAACATTAGTCGCCTCATTTATAAAATCCAGAAACACCTTGCCCTGGTTCATGCCCAGTTTTCTTGCAAGAAGATCCATGGCCTGGATACCGTCGGTCCCCTCGTAAATGGAGGCTATTTTACAGTCCCTTGTCAATTGTTCAACCGGGTAGTCCTTTGTGTATCCGGCACCGCCATACACCTGCATGGCCTTCACACACATTTCAAAGCCCCTCTGGCTGTTATATGTCTTGAGCACCGGAGTGAGAAGCTCGCTGAGCATCTTGTTTTTATCTCTTTCTTCCTTTGTGCCGGCGGTGACGGCTTTATCAAAACAATTGGCTGTATAATAGGTAAAACTTCTCATTCCTTCCACATGGGATTTCATTTCAAGAAGCATTCTTCTGACATCGGGATGGTTGATAATGGCCACTGCCGGAGCCGAGTGATCCAACGCATCTTCGAGGGCCCGGCCCTGAACCCGTTGTTTGGCATAATTTAATGCATACAAGTAGGCATTGGATGCATGGGCAAGGGACTGAAGCCCGACGCCGAGCCTGGCCTCGTTCATCATATGAAACATGGCCTTCATGCCTTTGTTTTCCTCACCCAAAATAACCCCCCGGCATTTACCCTTGCTGCCCAATGCCATGCTGCATGTGGCACTGCCGTGGATTCCCATTTTCTCTTCCACCCCGGTACAAACAATGTCGTTTGCCTCCCCCATGGAACCATCCTCATTTACCCAGTATTTGGGAACGATAAAGAGGGAGACTCCCTTTGTCCCTTTGGGAGCGCCTTCAATTCTTGCCAGTACAGGGTGGATGATGTTCTCGGTCAGGTCATGGTCTCCCGAGGTGATAAAAATTTTGTTTCCGGTAAGTGTGAAGGTGCCGTCATCATTTCTTTTTGCAGTTGTTTCCAAAAGGCCCACATCTGAACCGGCAGTGGGTTCCGTAAGAAGCATGGTGCCGCCCCATTGGGCTGTATATAATTTTTTCAGGTAGAGCTCTTTTTGTTTTTGGGTGCCCAGCAGTTCAATCATTTTACCGGTTCCGTGTCCCAGGAAGGAATAGGTGGCAAAGGCAAAATTTGTTCCCACAAGATATTCTGCAGCAGCAATTGCTATGGATTCTGGAAGTCCCTGTCCTCCGTATTCCGGATCTTCTGTCATGGAGGTAAACTCGGCTTCCTTCAGAAGATTAAAGGGTCGCCTGTAACATTCGGGAATAATGACTTTCCCGTTTTCGAATTTTACACCTTCCCGGTCACCTTCCTGGTAAGTGGGTAAAATTTCCTTAACTGCAAATTTTCTGGCTTCGTTTATCAGCATGGTGAATGTTTTTTTGTTAAAATCACTAAATTGTTCCACCTGGCACAGCTCATCAACTTTTAACTGATCAAATAATACAAACTCAATGTCTCTTCTATCTGCTATCTGTTCTGCCATGGGATTTCCCTCCTGAATTATCAGTGTATTGAAAATAGTTGCAAGTATTTATAATGTCCTTTTTCCGGCATTTCAGGCAATACTTATTCCTGATATTGCTGAAACAATGGGGCAAGCAGTTCATTTCCTCCCAGAAAGTCTCTGATTTCTTTGTTGTAGGGGGGTAACTCCCCCTTTCCAATCTTTAATCCGTTCAGGCAAGGGTGGTTGCCGGTATCCACACCCTGGAGATTCTTGCTTGCCACAGCTTCTTTTTCCATGTCCATAATTTCTTCCATCATCTTTTCCACCTGATCTGTATAGGACTTAAGATGGGGGGCAAGTTTTGCAAAGGAGGACAGGGACCTTGAAATTTGGTCCTTGAGTGTTTTCAGTGTTCCCAGCGCCGTTGAGCGGCGTTCCAAAGAATCCATGGCCATTTTTGCAAACAAAAGGGGGGCTGCCTCAACAATACTTCCCTGGGTCGCCCCTGTTTCCTGGGCTACTTTTTTAATCAGGACCTGGGCCAGGGGGGAGATGCTATAGGACATTTTTTTCTTTGAACCGCCGGTGGATGTGGGATCAGCCAGTTTCTGTGCTAATTTCAAAACAAGTTCGTTGATGTCTATGGGTTCGCCGGTGAAAAGATCGTGGTGTGAAGTGCCAAGTGTTTTTTTCTTATTCATAGGTTCTCACTGTGTTTTTGTGTTTTCATATGCTGAACATTGTTACTTTAGTGAGAATATAAAGTCAATACTTTAATTTTGGTGGTAATAATTAACTAAATAAAATCCTGGATACCACCTGCTTTGGTAATATTTATTTTTTTGGAGTGGAGTGTATGCTTCTCGGGTTAAAAAGGGGAGCCTGGCTCTTTGAAAATTACAAAAGTTAATTGGAAAATGGATACCATTTACATTCTCATATTGATAAATTAGGGAAAAACTGGCAATAATAGGCGCTTTTAAAACACGGATTAAAAAGGGGAGGGGTATATGGAAATCATACCTGGAAAGACAATTATCGGATTTATCGGTCTTGGGGTCATGGGTCAGAGTATGGCAGGCCATATTCTAAATGCGGGCTTTACTTTGCATGTATACAATCGAACATTGTCAAAGGCAGATGAGTTGGTGAAAAAAGGGGCTGTTGCCGAAGCAAATGTTGCAGATCTTGTCAAAAAGTCAGATGTCATAATTTCCATTGTGGGATTTCCCAAGGATGTTGAAGAGGTGTTTCTCGGAAATGGCGGCCTGCTGGAAAATGCAAAGCCTGGAAGCGTTGCCATTGATATGACCACTTCTGATCCGGTCCTGGCCCAGGCCCTCCATGACAAGGGAAGACAAAAGGGGATTCATGTGTTGGATGCCCCGGTTTCCGGCGGAGATCTGGGGGCAAAAAATGCCAGTCTTTCCATCATGGTGGGGGGGGATAAACCTATCTTTGACAGGGTGGGCCCGCTTTTGGAAATCATGGGGAAAAATATCGTATACCAGGGAAAAGCAGGGGCGGGTCAGCATACCAAAATGGCCAATCAAATTGCCATTGCCGCCGGCATGGTGGCGGTTTGTGAGTCTCTGGCCTATGCCTCAAAGGCCGGGCTGGATCCGGAAACAGTTCTTAAGAGCATTGGCCAGGGGGCAGCCGGCTCCTGGTCCCTGAACAATCTTGGGCCAAGGATTATACAAAAGAATGATCAGCCGGGCTTTTTTATCAAGCATTTTATCAAGGATATGGGGATTGCCGCAGATTCATCAAAGAGTATGGGTCTTGAAACCCCGGGGCTTGACCTTGCGTTGTCCTTGTATCGGAAGATGGCGGACAAGGGGCTGGAGAATAACGGTACCCAGGCTCTTTATAAATTGTTTGAATAGGCAGCCCGAATAGAATCGATGGAATTTTTAACAAGCCATGGCCTTTGGGGGCTTTTTGCCTCTTCATTCCTCGCAGCAACCATTCTGCCCATGAGTTCCGAGGTGGTATTGGGATATCTTCTGCTCCATAATTTTAATGTTTCCGGGGTTGTGGCTGTGGCCACAATGGGCAATGTACTGGGCGCCCTGGTGAATTACACACTGGGCCGTGCCGGCAGCAGGGTGTTGATTGAAAAGATATTCAGGGTTTCCCCCGAAGATATCAACAGGGCCCGGCACAAATTTAAAACCCATGGGACCATAAGCCTTTTGCTGGCATGGGTTCCTGTCATCGGTGACCCCTTGACCGTGGTGGCGGGTATGCTGAAAATAAAGCTCTGGATTTTTCTGGCCCTGGTGACCTTTGGAAAATTTGCACGGTATGCCGCTCTGTCCTGGGCAGTTCTTTCTTTTTAAAGCGCTGTAGGTAGGGGCTTTTTCAATAGTTGCGTATGAGAAGACCGGTCAGGTAAGTGCAGGTTACCATAAGGTTTTCCAGGTCCAGGTAGTTGTCTGCATTGTCATGGTAGAGGAAGGAGGCATTGGCCGGCAGGTGTGAGCTCGCTCCCTTCCGTATCAATTAATTCCTGTTTTGAAACAAGAATTTTGCGGTTGAAAAAGTCAATCACAAAGGACTGGCCAGCTATTCTGACACCCAGAATTGTTGCTTTTTCAGGAGAAAAAATAAATTCCTGTAATTCTAACATGCATTCCTTCAACTTTTCGTCAAAGGCTTGAAAGGGCTGCATATTCATCAAATGGATTTAATTGCTTTAAGTTGTTTCATGAGCTCTTCATATTCATCTTCATAGTCCAAAAGCTCCATCATGACCGGCGGCTTGGTCGAGTGGGCCGGCAGCCGGTCACGGGTTTCCAGGATCAGTATTTCAAGTGCTTCCATGCGCTTTTTTATGGGCTCATCGGACATTTAGTAATTGACTCCGGCGGCTTTTGCAAATTCTGAACTATGGGAATGGCAGGGAGTGACTCCGTAAACCATCCCGCAAGAGGGGCATTGGGATTCCATCATTTCCATCTGAAAGTGATTATGACAGTTACTGCAGTCAATTTCAAGGGTTGAAGCCAGGGAGGTTGCATTAAATCCCATCATCCTGATTTTATCCACTATTTGTTTTCCTGATTCAAAGGTGCCTGAACATCCGTCATGCATTGTTGATTCCTTTCATTCTAAATTACAAGATGGATGAAGTCTACCAGAAAATTAAGTTGTTATATTTGATCTGAATCAAGAAAACAAAAAAAACGCCCCTGGAGCAAAATTTTGCTCCAGGAGCAGTTAGCCAAGTCTGGCACGGCAACTATTTTTATTGCATCGGGGAGCTACTTGGTTCCAAAAATTTTGTCTCCTGCATCCCCCAGGCCCGGAAGGATATATCCGGAATCATTGAGGCATTCATCCACACTGGCAGTATAAATATCCACATCCGGATGTTTTTTTTCTACCTTGGCTATCCCTTCCGGAGCCGCCACCAGGAACAGGCCGTTTATCTTTTTGCACCCTGCTTCTTTGAGCAGATCTATGGTGGCAATCAGTGTGCCGCCGGTGGCCAGCATGGGGTCAAGGATCAGGGCAATTCTTTCTTCCATGGCGCTGGCTGTTTTTACATAATACTGAACAGGCTTAAGAGTTTTTTCGTCCCGGTAAAAGCCTACTACGCTGACCTTGGCCGACGGGATCAGGTCTATAACCCCATCCATCATTCCAAGTCCTGCCCTTAGGATGGGAACAATGGTGATTTTTTTGCCCTTTAATTTTTCGACTTCAACTTTGCCTGCCCAGCCTTCTATCACTTTTTTTTCCGTGGCAAAGTTTTTGGTGGCCTCATAGGTCAAAAGCCGTGCCACTTCCGAGGACAATTCCCTGAAATCTTTGGTGCTGATGTCTTTTTGACGCATGAGTCCTAATTTATGCTTAATGAGGGGGTGATCCCCTACGAATACCGCCATGGTGCCTCCTTGTTCCGTTATTGTACCTGTCACTTATGTATAGTTTACTGAATAAAATATATCCTTTTATAATTATAAAAGGTCGGTTTTTTAGTCAAGAAAATAAGTCTCATATTGAAATTAATCTTTTTTTGTGCACAATAGATCCCATGATTCAAACAGATTACATAGATGTCAGTGTGCCCCTGCCCCTGGATACTACTTTTGTTTATAAGGTGCCTGAACACCTAAAGGAGCAATGTGCTATAGGGATGCGGGTTCTGGTTCCATTTGGCAGGCGTCGTGTGACAGGATATATCCTTGGGGAACAGGCAAGTGCCGGCCCTTACAAAGCAAAAAATATTTTGGATGTATTGGACGACCATCCCCTGTTCCCGGTTAAGGAAATAGGTTTTTTTAAATGGGTGGCACAATACTATATCCATCCTTTGGGAGAGGTTATTAAAACAGCCCTTCCCGCAGGTCTTGACCGCCAGGATGTTTCATGTGTGTTTGTGACAGATACCGGAATAAAAACATTTTCTGCAGGAAACCTTCCCCCTGGTGAAGCCGGGGTGATTCAGTTTTTAAAGGAAAAAGAAGGCTGCACCCTTAAACAATTGATAAAAAACAGCTCAAATCCTTCCATCACCGCCCTGGTTCG
>PIVS01000230.1 GCA_003353855.1 Desulfobacteraceae bacterium | reverse complement strand
GCTTCACTCATGCCGGCATCAAAATCCAGATGATAAATATTCATATCAGGATAAACCAATTTTATTCTTGTTTCCACACCTTTTGAAATAATATGATTTGCAATACAGCCAAAGGGCTGCAGGCTTACAACATTATGAATCCCTTGTTCTGCAAAGCCTGCGATTTCACCGGGAATCAGCCACCCCTCCCCGAATTGATTGGTCATTGTCAGAATTTTCGAGGCCTTTTGAGCCACCTGTTTTATGTCATCAAATGGGCTGCCATACTTAAATTTTGAGAACAGGGTATTTATTTTTTTATGGTATGTATTTACCAGCCACTCAATGGGAAGGCCCAAAAGATCTGTTAATTTTGGATGACGGATACCGGCCTTGATATTTTCTCTATAATTCACAAGATCCTGGATAAAGTAATCGACAATGGGCGGGAGAACAGGCTCAATGCCCTGTTTGATCAGCCAGTGAACCAAATTCTGATTTGTGAAATAATTATACTTTGCATATATCTCACCCACAATCCCCATTTTGGGCAACTCTTTTTTGTGAACCCCCACTTCATTAAACGCATCGATGGCTTGTTCCAGCAGCTTGAAAATCTTCGAATAATCATTTGTAATAATACTTTTGTTAACCCTTTGCATGTAGTGCTCTCTTAATTTCTGGCTTTTACCCTTTGTTTTTTCCCTTGGCGCCGTTGCATAATACATTTTAGCGATGCAGTCTGCATACAGGGTGGTCACCAATAAAATCTTGATCTTCATCAGCCAGTTGATTTGAAATCCGGGCTGATCAATTAAACCATGGGAAGCTGTGACGGAAATAATGGGGATATCATCAAATCCTGCTTTGACAATTGATTTTCTGATCAGCGAAAGATAATTGGATGCCCGGCACTGCCCACCGGTCTGGGTGATACCGATGGCAATTTCATGGGCACAATAATGATTTTTTTTCAATGCTATTATGATATTCCCGATCACGATAATCCCGGGATAGCATATGTCATTGTTGGCATATTGAAGCCCGATGTCTACGGATTTTCTGTCCGGCTTTGGAAGAATTTTAAAATCATAACCGGCATTCTTAAATACTGCAGGCAGATAAGGGGAATAATCTTCTGCAAAAAACGGGGCCCAGATCGTTCTTTTTTTATCTTCCTTGGAAAAGGTCAGAAAAGGTTTTCTTGGAACGTGCTTGGCGCCTTTTCTTTGTTTCTTTGCCTTTAATGATTCCACCATTGAACGTAGTCTCAAACGAACCGATCCGGGACTTGAGATCTCGTCCACCTTTATGAGGGTATGATTTTTCCTGCCCGTGTTCAAAATTTGTTTTACCTCGTCAATAACGACGGCATCCGGGCCGCAGCCAAAGGAATTGAGCTGGACCATTTGAATATTATCAGGTTTTTGGGCTACCCATCCTGCGGCAGCATAAATTCTGTTGGGATAGGACCACTGGGTTACCACATGAACATCTTTAAGCGCCTGGGCAGTGGGAGGAACCGCATCCTCGGTGATAATATCAGCCCCAAGCCCTGTCAGTATATTTGGAATCTTATGATTGATCAGCCCGTCTGAATGATAGGGCCTACCGGCCAGCACAATGAGCAGGGAGTTATTCTTCTCTGCCTGATCAGCAATTTCCAATCCCTTAGTTTTAATCTGGGCTTTAACTTCTTCTTGTGCACAAAGGGCTGCGTCAAATGCCCTGGTGATCACAGGTTTATCGATGCCCAATTGTTTTAAATACGCCATGCAGGTTTTTTTTAACAAAATTTCGTCATTAAAGGTTACAGTCGGTCTGTCCAGGGGGATATTAAATCTTTTTTCAGGATGAACGGAACTTTCAATTACATCGGCATAGCTGGATACGATGGGACAATTATAGGTATTCAAGGCCCGTTCAAGTTCATTTTTTTCAAACACCACCAGAGGATAAAAAATTCTGTCCACCTTTTTTTCGGCCAGGTCATAAATATGTCCATGGGCCAGTTTGGCAGGAAAGCAAATACTATCAGACATGACAGTTCCCATACCCTTTTCGCTTAGACTGACGGTGGAAGGCGATGATAACCGGATATTGATGTTGCAGCGGGTGAAAAGCCCATGCCAGAAGACAAAATTTTCATAAAAATTAAGACATCTCGGAATCCCCAGGGTGATCAGAGGAGTATCATGGGGACAAAGGTTCCTGTTAAACACAAGATCATTCTTGTAGGTTACAAAATTAATACCTTTTTTCCTATGGTTTCCTTTTGCGGCATAATATTTTTCACATTTATTGCCTGAAAAAAAAGAGCTTCCATTGGGAAAAACAAATTTGCTGACCCTGCAATTATTTTCACACCCACGGCAGTGCATCCTGCTTGTTTGATATGTGTCAATACGTTCAAGCCCTGACAAGCCGGGAAAACAAGTTTGGGACAAGGGATCTAAATGATCATCATAGGCCGTCAAGGCCGCACCAAAGGCACCCATCAGTTCAGGTATTTGAGAGGTTTTCACCCCCTTGCCTGTCATCACCTCCAAAGCCCGGACAATGGAAGGGTTCTTAAATGTTCCTCCCTGCAATACAATTATATCCCCCATTTCCGAAATGGCCTGAAGTTTTAAGACTTTAAACAGACAGTTCTTGATCACAGAATAGGATAGCCCTGCGCTGATATCTTCCACCGTTGCATTTTCCCTTAAAGATTGTTTTATCTTGGAATTCATGAATACCGTGCATCGGGTACCCAGGTCACAGGGGGCTTTTGCCTGACAGGCAAGGAGGGCAAAGGCTTCAATATTATAATTTAAAGAATCGGCCAGGGTTTCCAAAAAAGAGCCGCACCCGGAAGAACAGGCTTCATTCAATTCAATCCGGCTAATCACACCGTGATCAATAAAAATGGCCTTCATATCCTGACCGCCAATATCCAGGATAAAGGAGACCTTCGGATCTAAAAAACTTGCTGCCCTGTAATGGGCGATGGTTTCAACAATTGCTTTATCAATGCTGAAAGCCACCCGAATTAAATCCTCACCATATCCTGTCACAGCACTTTTCATAATTTTTAAATGGGGATTCAATTTCAAGACCTGTTCCCTGAATTGAAGCAACCCTTCAATTACCGTCTTTATTGAATTTCCCCCATTGTTTTTATACCATGAAAACAGGATCTCCTTATTTTGTCCTATGATAACGATCTTTGTTGTTGTCGATCCTGAATCAATACCGAGAAAGCATTCTTTTCCTTCATAGGTTTCAATGGGAATCGTTTTAATCTGGACGGGTCTGGTTTTTTCTTTCCAGTTCAAAAAATGGTGGCGGCTCTTAAAGAGGGGGGCCATCCGATCTTTGGCAGGAGTGCTCTTTCCAAGTTCTCTCTCCAGATTTTTGATTAACTGCCCGACAGATATGGTTTGGGAGGGATATCTGTTAAACATGGCAGCCCCCATTGCCGGTATCAATTCAGATCTTTCGGGCATCATCATATCCCCATGGGAAAAGTTCAAAACTTTCAAAAACGTGTTCACAAGTTCGGGCAGAAAGGTGAACACACCGCCGCATAGGAGTATCTTTGGTTTTATATCCATTCCACCGGCAAGGGAATTGATGCTTTGAACCGCTACTGCATGGAATATGGATGCGGCAATATCTTTGTTGGGTATGTTGCTAACGAGCATATTCTGGACATCTGTTTTGGCAAACACACCACACCTGGATGCCACAGGATAGATATGATCGTGGGCTGCGGCCAGGTTGTTCAGTTGCAAAGGGGTGATGTTCAGCAAAACGGCCATTTGATCAATGAAACTGCCTGTTCCGCCTGCGCAGCTCCCGTTCATCCGTATGTCAGGCGGTTTCCCCTTATTTAAAAATATGATCTTTGAATCTTCACCCCCGATATCCATGGCGGTTCTGACCTGTGGATACCTGTTTTCAATCACCACATTGGCGGCGATCACTTCCTGGACAAAGGGAAGATTAAGTCTTTTTGAAGTTCCCAATGCCGCTGATCCGGTTAACTTCAGATCAAGGAAACACTCTCCTTTTTTGCGGATAATCCCATGAAGAAATGATTTTGTTGTGTCATAAATTTTTGCATGGTGTCGTTGATATTTTGAAAAAACAAGACTGTTGTTGTGATCCAGCAAGACAATTTTCGCAGTTGTAGAGCCAATATCCAAACCAGCCCTGTACAGTCTTGTCTGCTTCATTTACCCACTCCTGATATTTTCTTAATTTAAACCTTATACCCCCTGGTTCCTTTCCAGCAGCAGTTTTATTTTTTCCACAACATCTGCAGTGGAAAAGGGTTTGGTGATGTATTCAGCGGCAAGCTCCATCCCCTTGGCAACATCAATTGATCTTGCCATTGCTGACAGAAAAATGATCTTTGTGTGTTTGAATCTTGGATTTTTCCGTATCTTCTGACAGACCTCATATCCGTCAATGCCGGGCAGCATGATATCCAGCAGGATCAGGTCCGGGGCATAGTCAGCTATGATTTCAAGGGCCTGTTCCCCGGTTTCAGCCACCCGGACATCATAGTTGTTTTGTTCCATTAAAAATTCTAGGGGCACGATAATGTTGGGTTCGTCATCCACAATTAATATTTTTTTTGCCGGTGTTTTTTTGGACATTGGTTCCTCCGTTTATTAATGATCGCGGCCCCAGGAGCATCTATAACCTACACCATGAAAGGGGGTGTTGCAATCCCCGGGAATTCATTGTTTTTGCGGTGGCGCCAGGGGCAGGGTAAACACAAAGGCTGCTCCTTTCCCCAGTTCACTTTCAACCCAGATTTTCCCACCATGGGAATCAATTATGTGCCGGGTGATGGTAAGTCCCACACCGGTGCCCTTAGGCCTTCCCAGGGATGCATCCCTGATTTGCCTGAATTCCTGAAAGATGATTTCCCTGTTTTCCCGGCTGATGCCGACGCCATTATCCAGGACCCGGGCATTCATATGTCCTGGTTCAATTGTAAGAAAAATATCAATCTTCCCTTGTTTATTATCGCAAAATTTTACCGCGTTGGAGATAAGATTAACCATCACCTGGATCAGCCTGTCCCTGTCACCGGATATCTCAACCCGGGTCCCGGGCAGACTGAGCCTTAAATCAATATTTTTTTCTTCAATCAGAGGCCCCAGGGAAACCATTGAATTCTCAATTATCTCCCTGAAATCCAGGCAGGAAAATTCCCATTGGATGCTTCCTGATTTGATTTTCTGGAAATCAAGGACATCATTTATGAGCCTTGATAAACGTTCACTCTCCTTGATAATGATATGGGTAAATTTCTGGTGCCTTTCCCGGTCAAGGTCAGGGGTCGCATAGAGTATTTCAGCCAGGGCTCTGACAGAGGTCAAAGGGGTTCTCAGTTCATGGGTAACCGTTGATATGAATTCGTTTTTTAAGCGGTCCAGTTCCGTTAACCGCTCATTGGCCGCTTCAAGATCCGTGGTGATTTTTTCCAGTTCATGGCTGTAGCGGATTGCCTGCTGGGTTTCATCCAGGATGTTTAATATTTCGTTAAAACTCAAGGGCTCTTCCTTTACCACCGACCTGACCATGACCAGGGCGGAAGCCGATCCAATGGCCCCTGCCAGCAGTTTTTCCGCATGACTTACAAGGCCTGCATCGGCAATGAGTTCTTTTTCCAGGTTTATTTTGTTTTCCCTGGCATAAATTTTTAAGGCATGTCTTGTGGGTTTCCTGCCCAGAACTCTTTCCAAAAGTAATTTTAAATCCCCCACCGATGCAGTTGCCCGCCAGAAAGAGGATTTTTCCGCTTCCACGGAATATTTATACACATCCACAAACAAAATTGCCTGTTTCTGCTCGACCTCACTTTGCCGGGTAAAAAGGGAAACTCCGATGTAAAGGCCAATATTGAAAATCATGCTCCAGAAAACCGCATGGGCCTTGGGGCTGAATCCAAGCAGTTCAACATCAAGGCCGAAGAGCTGCTGGGGCCTTAGCAGGCCCCAGCCAAAGGGACCCCGGGTTAAAAAATCCTCCAATGGAAGGCCGGCCTGTGCCAGTGACGGCAGAACAAGGGTATACCCCCAGATGAAAAAGCCTGTCAGTAAACCTGCCAGGGCCCCTGATCTTGTGGCTCCTTTCCAGAATATCCCGCCGATGATGGCGGGTCCGAATTGGGCCACTGCGGCAAAGGATATCATGCCGATGGAGACCAGGGTGTAATACTCAACCACAAAATGGAAATAAAGATATCCCAGAACCAGGATCACCAGGATACTGGCCCTTCTTATACCCAAAAGCAGCTGACTTAGGTCGGAACGATGGGCAAGCTTTAAAAAGGAGAGTCTTAAGAGAACCGGCATGACAAGATCATTGCATACCATGGTGGAAAGGGCGATGGTTTCCACTATTACCATTCCGGTTGCAGCAGACATTCCGCCGATGAAGACGAGGAGGGCCAGCCCTTTTTGTTGTTCCGCCATCAGGAGGAGGAGGGCAAAAAAGTCTGCATCTGCTTTTTGTCCTGCAAACTTAAGCATGCCGGCCGTGGCAATGGGGAGGACAAACAGGTTGATGGCAAGCAGATACAGGGGAAAAAGCCAGATCGCCTTTTTAAGGTGTTCTTCATCCACATTTTCCACCACCATCACCTGGAACTGCCTGGGAAGAAACAGCACCGCCATCATTGCCAGGAACAGGCCGTTATACCAGTCGACAAATGTGGATGCATCCACATCCATTACAAAAAGCGCTGATATTTCAGGCACCTGGCTTGCCTGATGAAACAGGTCGCCCAAACCTGAGAAGATGCCGTAGGTGACAAACAGGCCGGCGCAAATAAAGGCAACAAGTTTTACGATGGACTCAAATGCAATGGCAGCCACCAATCCTTCATGACGTTCGGTTGCATCTATATGCCGGGTGCCGAAAACAACGGCAAAAACGGCCAGGAGCAATGCCACATAAAAGGCTGTGTCGTTTAGAACCGGGATGGATGCAAGCCCGCTTGTCATGGGTGTTGGCGAAACGCGGCTTAGGAGCTGAAAGGTTATGGATATGGCCTTTATCTGGACAGACATATAGGGAATAATGCCAAGCACGGCAATGATGGTCACAGCCCCTGCCACCGTAGTGCTTTTGCCATACCGGGATGCAATAAAGTCTGCAATGGAGGTGATCCTGTTTGTTTTACTGATGCGGATGATTTTTTTCAAAACAGGCCAGCCTAAGATCATCATCAGGGTGGGGCCAAGATAAATGTTTAAAAAACCTGTGATACCTGCCTCGCTGGCAGCACCGATACTCCCGTAAAATGTCCAGGCAGTACAATATACTGCCAGAGACAGGGCATAAATATAGGGGTTGGCGATAATGCTTTTGCCGATTATCGCCCGCTTGTCACCATAAAATGCAATGGCGAAAAGCAGGCTCATATAGCCAAAGGAAATGAGTATGATGGTTTTTTGATCTATCATCTTT
>PIVS01000010.1 GCA_003353855.1 Desulfobacteraceae bacterium | reverse complement strand
AATATGCTGATAATTTTAAAGAGACCATGAGAATAGTTTTTGATGATTATCTGGGGCAGTGGAATTATAGAGCGATACCGGGGAAAACATAATTATGGTCAGTTTATTTTGTTTTCATTACTTAGTCGCAACTTTCAATCTTGGAAAAGTTTGCTCAAAACGGACAGCTCCACCCTCAACATTGCTTCTTCCAGTCCTGCCTATTTTGAAATCATCGTTGGTCAGAAATTATACCATCAATATTCGCTATCAGAAAAAAATCCATTCGATCACTATTCCATTTTTTTAAAAAAGTAATATATCCAAGCTTGCACTGTTGGTATGAGTTATGCATTTTTCATTTTCAACACAGCAATTTTACAGATTGCGTATATCATTTAAGAAGGGAGGATTGTTATGAAAAAATCATATAAAATAAATTGGTTAAAACAAAAAGGAAATATCATTAGGACAACTATTCTATTTTCAATCGGACTTTTTACCATGCTTTATTTTCAGGTAGCCTTTGCTGGAAGTCCGGGTGAGTATGCTGTAACTCGTGCTGACCTTGCTGTTGAAAGCCTTTTTAAACAAAATCAATTATCTACAGAGTACAATTATTATTATACCGGCCGATCCAACCTGCCCTATGCTGTTATAGGAATCGACCCCAAATACACACTGAATAGTAAATTTTGGCATAAAATTGAGTTTAAAAATAAAATCGGTAAAAAGATTAATAATCTCATGCCCATACGAGGGGGCCCTGTAATATACGGGAGAATACTGAATTCAGGTGGCAATCAGATCGGCCTTTGGTTTTCAGAGTATCGGTCCACAATCGTGAGATTTGAATCCAACAATAAACTAAAGGTGTTCAGCCCCTATCGGCCAAACGATAACGTATAAGCCTTTCATCAGCAAATTTTCCTCACTGTATCTACGTATCCCCAGTAGATACAGTGACGATTTTTCATTCGGATGACTTACCAATAGTTGTCCGTTTTTTTTGTAAATGTAACGTGCGGTTCCTTCACTTAGGAAATATCTTGTTAATTTTCTGAAGGTGTTTAATAATTATCCAATCATTTGAGAAAATGTTTAATTTTTAATCAGGTGCACCTATGAAATCTAAAATTCATATATCCCCCTGGATGACCATTGGGATCAGTTTGGTTCTTATTACGGTTGTGGGATTCTTGGGGGTTGTTAATTACAATCGGGATAAAGAGCAGATGGGACAGCTTTTGAAAGAAAAGGGGGCTGCTCTGATTCGTTCCTTTGAAGCAGGCACACGCACCGGTATGATGGGTATGATGGGAAAAATGGGGGTGTTTGCAAATGAAATTCATTTACAGGTACTTCTGGAGGAGACTGCTGGGCAGTCTGATATTTCTTATATTAGCATAGTGGATAGTTCAGGGGTAATTCTTGCCCATAATAAAAAATCTCTGATTGGGAAAAAATTTGTAGATTCCGATATTTTAGAGATCCTTTCCCCATCCAACCTGCCCCAATGGAGAATAGTGGGCCAGGAGAACGGGATAAAATATTTTGAAGTATACAAGACCTTTTTGCCGATTTTCGACCATCCGGGGCATGATCATCAAGACTGGGGAAACAGTGTCACAACCCGAAAAATTCTGGACCCTACCAATCGCCCCTATATTTTTATTGGAATGAATATCGCCCCTTTTGAAATAGCCATGAGAGAAGATTTGAAACATAATATTGTGATGGCCGCAATTATTTTTTCTCTCGGTCTTGCAGGGGTTATCTCACTCTTCTGGGCACAAAACTATACCCGTTCTCGCAAACTTCTTCAGGACACCCAAAAACTGGCATCGGAAGTGGTAACCCATCTGCCTGTAGGGATTCTTGTTATGGATACCCGGTATCGGGTCATATACAGCAATGCTGTTGCATGGGATCTTCTTGGGACAAATGAACAGGCAGTGCAAGGTGTGGATGCCAAAGAGCTTCTTCCAGATAATATATGGAGTTTGCATGGTATGATCAAATCAGGCCAGCCGGTAGCAGAAAAAGAGATTTGTCTTTTAATAGAAAAAAACAAATCGGTTCCGGTGGCTGTCAGTGCAACAGACATCCACGGAGAAGGTGGAAAATACATTGGTTTTATGATTGTTCTTAAAGATTTAACAGAAATCAGGGAACTGGAAATAAAAACACAGCGCATTGAAAAACTGGCCACAGTTGGAAACCTGGCCGCTGGTATTGCCCATGAAATTAGAAACCCGTTAAGCTCTATAAAAGGGTATGTCACCTATTTTGGCAGCCTGTTCGAGGACAGCAGTGAAAATAAACAAGCCGCAAATCTCATGGCAGAAGAGGTGGACCGGGTAAATCGTGTGATTTCCGAGCTCCTTGAATTTGCAAGGCCCTCTGATCTCAAATTTAAAAAAATCAAGGTAAGAGACTTGATTGATCATTCCATACGAATTGTCACTCACGAAGCCGAAACCGCTGGTATTCAAATTAAAAAAATTATAAAATCAGACCTGCCGGATCTTAAAGCGGACCCGGACCGGTTGACTCAGGTTCTCTTAAATTTATATCTCAATGCCATTCAAGCCATGGCCGAAGGAGGCAATCTTATAGCGCAGGCAGAAAAAAAAGGATCAAGCATTATTATTAATGTATCTGATACGGGGGGGGGGATCCCCGTGGAAAATTTAAAACATATATTTGACCCCTATTTTACCACTAAAAATAAAGGTACCGGTCTGGGGTTGGCCATTGCCCATAAAATTATAGAAAACCACAATGGTTTTATACAGGTAGAAAGCACAGAAAACTATGGCACAACAATTTCAATGTCATTGCCCATTACTGGGGAAAAGGAAAACCCGATATGAAAGGACGTATCTTAGTCGTAGATGATGATTTAGGGCATCTTACCATGCTCAATACCGTTCTGGGCAGCTTGGGTCACAAGGTTGAAAAGGCAACCGATGGAGGCCAGGCCATAGAGTCAGCCCGAGAAAATCCCTATGATTTGATTCTTATGGACGTCAGGATGTCCAGTATTGATGGTATAGAGGCATTACAACAGATCAAAGAATTCAATCCATCCATCCCTATCATTATTATGACGGCGTATTCCTCAGTGGACAAAGCAGTAGAAGCCATGAAGCTTGGGGCCTATGAT
Source organism: Desulfobacteraceae bacterium (assembly GCA_003353855.1). Taxonomy (GTDB): domain Bacteria; phylum Desulfobacterota; class Desulfobacteria; order Desulfobacterales; family Desulfobacteraceae; genus NBML01. The sequence goes on along the minus strand of PIVS01000010.1, from coordinate 29,711 downwards.
TATTTAACCAAACCGCTAAATTTTGAAGAACTTAAAATTATAATCGACAGGGCCATGAGCCATTTAAAGCTATCCATAGAAAATAAGGTCCTTAAAGAGAAACTTTTATCAGGAAGCAGTTTTTCGGACATCATTGGATCAAGCCGGACCATGGAAAGGGTCATGGAAACAGCTAAAATCACAGCCAAATCTGATGCCAATATTCTTATTACTGGTGAAAGTGGCACAGGCAAAGAACTTTTTGCAAAGGCGATCCACAAAACCAGTTACCGGCGAGACCACATGCTGGTGGTTGTAAATTGTGCTGCCTTGACCGAAACCCTTCTGGAATCAGAATTGTTTGGTCATGAAAAAGGAGCTTTCACCGGTGCGGACAAGAAACGTGACGGCCTGTTCAGACAGGCGGATAAGGGGTCTATTTTTTTAGATGAAATCGGAGAGATGCCTCTTTCCATGCAGGTAAAGTTGCTCAGAGCCATTCAGGAAAAAGAGATTCAAAGTGTAGGCAGCGACAAAACCATAAAAGTGAATGTTCGTATTATTGCCGCAACAAACCGTAATCTGGGAAAAGAAGTCAAAAAAAAGACCTTCAGAGAAGATCTATTTTACCGCCTGAATGTTGTAAACATAGAGATCCCGCCGCTAGAAGACCGAACAGGCGATGTCCCCCTTCTATCTCAAAAATTTCTAAAAAAATATACCAAAAAGAACAGGAAAGCCCTGAAGGGATTCACCCCCATGGCAATGGATGCCCTGACAAAATATCAATGGCCCGGCAATGTGCGAGAACTTGAAAATGCCATTGAAAGAGCCGTCATTTTATCCATGGGGCAATATGTATCTGAAAAGGACCTGCCGATAAATGTGATGAAAGAGTATCGTCCGGAAGCCTCGTTTAAAACTCAGTTATCCCTGGGCGGAAAGTCCCTTGATGAAATTGAAAGCCTGGCACTTGTTGAGACCTTAAAACAAACAAAAGGGAATAAGAGTGAAGCGTCCAAAATTTTGAATATCACCCGAACAACTCTGAACAATAAAATGAAACGACATCACCTGTCCCTTGACCACATACTACCCAAGGGGGAAAAGTGATTCCTTCTCCTCCAAATGGCGTGGTGACCTCAAAACCTATTCTTGTTTCAAAGGAGTCTTTTGATCAAAGGATTTCAGGCTCTGAATATAATTAACAAGATCCCATATTTGTTCTTCAGAAAAGAGTTCTTCCCAGGCAGGCATGGCTCCTTTACCCTTCCTGATTTTCCAGGACAGACCCCCATCTCGATGATGGCCGGCCATGGCCTTAAGGTTGCTGGGCCTTGGAGTTATATATGATGCATCCGGCCCTTTTCCGTCACCTTTAACACCATGACAGCCTGTGCAGTCTTTGGTGTACAGATTCTTGCCTCGAAGAATGGATTCGTCTGTCAGAGGAATGGGGTTAATGCGAAGTTTTTCCTCCTGTGGTGCTGTCCAGTGGTGCATTCCTTGTTCTTTTGGCTTTTTTTGCTTGTCTCCTTGGGCCCATAGATAGGACCCAGATAAAAGAAAAAAAATCAGCATCAAGGTAGACGCATGTTTTCGGTAACCTTTCATCTTTTGGGCTCCTAATTAATTGACGTCCAAAGGACACGGCAAATTTTCAGACTCTCCGTGTCCTTTGGAGATTAAAGGTATTATTTCATCTCATAGGTAAAGCTGTCTATGAGTTTGGCATCTCCCAACAGTGCCTTGGCAGTAATGGAGTATACTCCTTTTTGTTTCATATCAGCCGTAATACCGAATCCTTTGCTCATGTACATGGCCATGGCTTTCTGGGGGGGTGCCATATCATCCTTCTTGATCATGAATCCGACCTTTCCCTCATGAACGGGTTTATGATCTTTATCCATGATATAAACCATGATGTGATGGGGCTTATCCATATCTTTTTTGTCAGCGTCTTTCTGATCACGAAGATCCATGAGGTAATAAGAAAGCATATAACCGTCCACTATGGATTCATGGAAAAGGTCTCCGATTTTATCTGACGAAGACATGTCGTGGTTTTTCATGTCATCACCGGCGAAGGCAGCACTGGTTAATAGTAATGCGGTAAAAGTAATGGTAATAATGGGTTTCAAAATTGAGTTCATGGGTAAGATCCTTTTTTTAAGGTTTGTTTTTGTTGTTAATTTCCCGGGTTTTCCATATATCGTAGAACACCGGGATGATGATTAATGTCATAATAGTGGAGGAGATAAGCCCACCCACCATGGGGGCTGCGATCCGTTTCATGATTTGGGAGCCAGCTCCACTACCATACATAACCGGCAAAAGACCAATCAGGGTGGTGGCAACGGTCATGATTAAGGGGCGGACCCTCTCTACAGCCCCTTCAACAATGGAGGCATTGAGGTCTGCGGCTGTTTTCATTCGGTTTTCTTCTTTTTTCCGTTTAAAAACTTCATCCAGGTAGACCAGCATGACAATACCGGTTTCCGTAGAAAGACCTGCCAGGGCAATGAACCCGACGCCCACGGCAACGGACATATTATAGCCCAGAAGATAGATAAGCCAGAACCCGCCCAGAAGGGCAAAAGGAAGGCTGGCCATTACAATAACCACTTCAATGATATTGTTAAAGTGGATAAAAAGCAGAATAAAAATCACCAGCAGGGTGGCCGGGATAATGATGTTCAACGTTTTTCTGGCCTTTTCCATATATTCATATTGGCCCGACCAGACCAGTGAGTATCCCGATGGTAGCTCAATGTTCTCATCTACCATTTTGCGGGCCTGTTTCACATAGGTACCAATATCCATGTTTTTAATGTCCACAAAGACCCAGGCACTCCGTTTGGAGTTTTCACTCTTGATACCGGCAGGCCCCTTTTTAATGGAAATATCAGCCAATTGGGTTAAGGGCACCTGGGCTCCGGACGGGGTGGGGATCAATACTCGTTTGATCATGTCAATATTATCACGGAACTCTCTATTGTAACGCAGATTGACCGGATATCTTTCCAGGCCCTCAATTGTATAGGTCACATTCATACCTCCGATGGCCGTTTTTATAATGTCTTGGACATCCTGTACATGGAGACCGTACCGGGCGATCTCTTCTCTTTTGATGGTAAAATCAAGGTAATTGCCTCCGGTGACCCGCTCGGAGAATACGGACATAGTCCCTTTTTTATTTCTAAGCAGTGCCTCAATCTGTTCGCCGAGGTTGGCCAGGATCTCAAGATCTGGTCCCATGATCTTAATACCCACCGGGGTTTTGATGCCTGTGGAGAGCATATCTATACGGGTCTTAATGGGCATGGTCCAGGCATTTGTAAGCCCGGGAAACTTAACGGCCTGCTCCAGATCATCAGCCAGTTCGTGGATAGTAATATACCGTTCCTGGGGTATTATCCAGGTAAAGGGAACTTTAAATATCTTTGGCCAATTGGAATAAAACCATTTGATTGGTTTCTTTCGCCATTCATGGAGAATCTTTCCTTTTACCTGTTCCGGCCAGACCCAGGTCAGTGGTTTTTTCAACCAGACAGCCCAATTAGAAAAAAATCGTTTTTTATCAATCATTTCATGCTCGACCTGGGGCCTCAATACGATCACTGTTTCGATCATGGACAGGGGTGCCGGATCTGTGGAGGTCTCGGCCCGGCCGATTTTTCCCATGACGCTTTTCACTTCAGGAAACCGTTTGATGATCTTATCGGTTTGCTGCAATAGTTCCTTTGCCTTGGTAATGGAAATACCTGGCAGGGTTGTGGGCATGTACAAGAGATCCCCTTCGTTTAAGGGCGGCATAAATTCACTTCCCACACGGCTCATGGGGTACCAGGTAACGGCTATAGCGGCCAGGGAAACCAATACTGTAATTTTCCGCCATTTTAGCACCCGCTTAATTGTTGGTAGGTATATTCGGATCAAGAACCGGTTCAAAGGATTTTTTCCCTCGGGTATAATTTTTTGAGGAGAAAGACAGATCCCAAGAAATATGGAAAAGCCAAGGGCAAAGACAAGGCTTAGTTCCGGTAATTTAATGCCGGCAAACCCGGCAATAATGACAGCCAAAGGGGGACCCGACAAAGCAAGAATCCAGATTTTAGTCTTTTGTCTTCCCGGCAATTTAGGGTCTATGGGGTTTTCCCTGACAAAAAAGGTCATGAGCACCGGAATGATGGTAATAGCCAGAATAGACGAAGCCGCCATGGCAGATGTCTTGGTATAGGCCAAGGGTCTAAAAAGTCTTCCCGACTGTTCCATAAGGCTGAACACGGGCAAAAAAGAAACCGTAATGATCAAAAGACTGAAAAACAAGGCGGGTCCCACTTCCTTGGAGGCATTGATGATGATCTGGGTATGACTTTTTTTGCCCCGATCCCGTTCCAGGTGTTTATGGGCATTCTCAACCATAACGATGGAGGCATCCACCATAACACCAATAGCGATGGCAATACCGCCCAAGCTCATGATATTGGCATTAATACCAAAGGGGAACATGATCATAAAGGACATCAATATACCAACAGGAAGGGTGAAAATGGCGACAAAGGCAGATCTGAAATGAAGCAGGAATATGATACAAATTAAGGCCACCACAATCATTTCTTCGGTGAGCTTGACTTTAAGGGTTTCTACCGCCCGTTCAATTAAAGCGGATCTGTCATATCCAGAGACAATCTCGACGCCTTCGGGCAATCCTTTTTCCAAATCTTTTAATTTCTCTTTGACCCGTTTTATTACCTCCAGAGCATTTTCACCAAACCGCATGATAACGATACCACCAACGGTTTCACCTTCGCCATTCCACTCCAAAATTCCCCGACGAAGCTCAGGCCCGATTCCGATATTGGCAATATCCTTTAATAAAATAGGGGTGCCTTTGTCATCAACGGAGACCGCAACCTGTTCAATGTCTTCAACCGATTTTATATATCCAAGGCCCCGGACCATGAATTCGGTTTCTCCCATCTCTATAAGTTTACCTCCCACATCGGCATTGGAGCGCTGGATGGCTTTTTTGATCTTTTGTATGGGAATATTATAAGAAAGTAATTTGTTAGGATCCACCTCCACCTGGTATTGTTTGACAAAGCCGCCGATACTGGCCACTTCTGACACCCCTGGAACGGCTGTCAGTTCGTAGCGGACAAACCAGTCCTGGAGGGAGCGCAGTTCGGCCAGATCTGTTTTACCGGTGGTGTCTTTTAAAATATATTCATAGACCCATCCCACACCAGTGGCATCAGGCCCGAGGCTGGGGGTGACTCCGTCAGGTAGACGACCGGATACAAAATTTAAATATTCCATTACCCTGGATCGGGCCCAGTAGATATCGGTACCGTCTTCAAAAATGAGGTAGACAAAAGAAACACCAAAAAAGGAATATCCCCTGACCACTTTGGCAAAAGGTACACTGAGCATAGCGGTTGTCAATGGATAGGTGACCTGGTCTTCCACCACTTGGGGGGCCTGGCCCGGGTATTCCGTATAGATGATTACCTGGACATCGGAAAGATCGGGTATGGCATCCAGAGGCGTGTTGATCATGGCCAGAATTCCGCCGACAATGACGAAAAAAGTTGCCAGGACCACCATGAATTTGTTGTTTACGGACCACTCAATTATTTTATCTATCATCTGCTCAATTCCTTATCTATTCCATGTCCTTGAAGAAGTCGTCTTTTGGCTTTTCATCCATCTCATCAAAGAAGTCATCTGGACCCTCTTTTGTCGCTGTCTGTCCCACCGCTGCAAGACCGGATTTTGATTCGATCATTTTTTGAATTGCCTCTTTGAGCTTGGACTCAGAATCCAGTAGAAACTGTCCGGACACCACAATATTTTCTCCTGCAGCAAGACCGCTTAATACCTGAACTCTTCCCTGTTCCAGAAATATTCCTGTGGTGATCTGTCTGGGAGTGAAAGTCCCTTTGCCCTTTGCCACGAAGACTATTTTTTTCTCTCCAGAATGAATGACGGCCTGGGAAGAGATAAATAATCCTGCATTATCAGTGTTGGTATTGATCTTAATCTGGGCAAACATGTCCGGCTTTAATTCATCTTTTGTGTTTTCAAAGGAAATCCGGATGATCACATCCCGGGTTTTTGGCTGCAAATATGGGAAAATATAAGAGATTTTACCGGTGTGGACCTTATCTGGATTATAGGACAAGATCATTTCAACTTCCTGCCCTTCATAAACCAGATTTTGTTCATATTCAAAGATATGGGCTTCTACCCATACAGTGGACAGATCGGCAATGGTAAAGAGGCTTGCGCCGGTTTTGACATAGCTCCCTTCAATGACATTTTTATGGGTTATCACACCCTGGTAAGGGGATCTGACGGTCAAGGTTTTTTGAACCTGACCCGATTTTTCAATGCGTCTGATTTCCTGGTCCGCAATATCATAATACTGGAGCCTTTTCCTGGCTGATTCAAGCAGTTCTTTGTTTAATTTACTTTTGCTTCTCTGGTGATTTTTATAGGCAGAGAGGTATTCTTCCTGGGAGGCCAGTAGGGAGGGAGAATAAATCTCATATAAGGGGTCCCCCTTTTTAACCATAAAGCCAGTATAGTCTGCATAAAGCGTTTCTATCCAGCCAGAAGATTTCTGACTGATAATACCTGTCAGGGTCTCATCAAAGGTAACATGCCCATAGGTTCTGACGATATGGTTCAAGGGGCCTTTTTCAACGGACTCAACTTTCAACCCCATGTTCTGTTCCACCACAGGATTGATTTTAATGTCCACTCCGCCCACCAGTTCGTCCTCATACACCGGGACAAGGTCCATGCCCATCTTGCTCTTACCTGGTTGATCATAGATCTCGGTTGGATCCATGGGGGCCTTCCAATAAACTATTTTTCGTTCCTTGTCATCGTCCTCTCCTGCCATCTCATCCTCGTATACAGGGACAAGATCCATACCCATCTTACTTTTGCCTGGCTCTTCATAGATCTCAGTGGGATCCATGGGGGCTTTCCAATAGATGATTTTCCGTTCTTTAGTGCCTTCTTTGGTTGCTTGCCCTGTTGCCGGGGCGAAGGTAGTGAGGGCAGTCATTATATAAAAAACGGCTGTACCGGTTATCAGCGCAGTGAAGATAATGGTCAATCCAAACCTTGTTATTTTCATGAAGTTTTCCCCTGTGTTTTTCATAATTGTTTTCCCACAATATTTTCCAGTTCAGCAAAGGAGGTGCCAAGGTCAGCCTGTTTTTTTGCGATGGTCAATTTAACTTTCAGCCAATAGGTATAGGAATCAATGGCTTGGGAAAATGGGATGGACCCGGCTTCGTACTCCTTGGTGGACACATCCAGAGCAGATTTTGCCAAAGGCAGAATTCGGTTTTGATATAAGCTGAATTCCCTTCGATTTTTGTCTGTTTTAAACCAGGCATTTCTCACCATCCTGGTTGTGGCATTTTCCTGGGTTAGCAGAGTTTGTCGAAGGCTTGACAGATTCTGCCTTGTTTGCGCAAGCCAGGGTTCATCCAACCCGTATAAGGGTTTGGCAGGGGTGTTATTTTTCATGGCCGCCATGGTCTTGGTGGCAAAGGCCTCATTGGGGGCGTCGGTACCAGTTGTGTTGACGATATCATTTTCAGAAGTTGAAAATCCCAGGGTAAGCGGAGCTTCTATCATGGATTCCGACATTTCCACCATGGACTCAAGTTTGCTGATCTGAAACCGGATTGCTTTGAGTTCCTGGCGGTGCTCCCTGGCAAGGGAAAAAAGAGCTTCAGCCCGGGGCGTTTTGGGAGGCTGCTGGGCGACAATAGCCTTGCCTAAACGGATGTTAGCCGGTAGGTTTAAAAGTTCAAGAATCCGGATTTCTATATTTTTCTTTTTGGCTTTCAAGGTAACCAGATCTTCTTTGAGTTCTTCTATCTTAATATTGATCTTGATCACATCCTGGAAGCTGGTTTTACCGCTTTTGTACAGGGATGTGGCGACACCCCCAAGACGTTCAAAAGCATCAATGGTCTCCGTGGTGATCTTTGTCGATTTTACTACAAAAATAAAGTCCCAATAGGCTTTTTCGACATCTCTGATAACCTGTTTGTTAATAATTTTCATCTTTTCCATCAACATGGCCACCTGGCTTTGAACAATACGGCCTTTAAGGGCGGACAATCCTGGAAAAGGATAATTCATTTTAATGGAATCCTTCCCTTTCAGGGGACCAACCTTATTATTGATTGGCTTGGTGAAAGAGGCATATTGCTTAAGCGTGCTGTCCAGGTTCATGACCTGGTCAAAGGACTGGATTTCAGCCATTACTTTTTTTTGGGCGGCCTGGATAGCCGGATTGCGCAAGACAGCAATGACTCGAATCTCATTCAAACGGATTTTTTGCTCAATATGTTTAATGAGCGCATCTTGATCAGAAGATATCCCGGATAGCCGTTTGAGGATTTTTTCATCCACCCCTATCTCGATAAGCCGGCTGTTCGGGTTGGAAATTTCTTTTTCATAACCCTTTTTCAAGGTTTTTATTTCTGCAACGATAGGAGCATTACCAGGAAACGTCTTCGCTTCTTGAACACCAGGCTCGGCTATGATGGCAAAACTCTTTTGCGGAGTGTATTCTTCCAGGTCTTTTTTCATGCTGTCATAATCTGCATATAATAGTGATACACAAAGAATACTTAGAATAAATATACCGCTTATTATTATTTTCATTGCTCCTTCTCTCCTTCTGGTTCAGGATTTTTTCTATCAAGAATTACTCCGGCCAGTTGTTCAAGCTGTACAAGAGTTTTGCTATAATCAGTCTTTGCCCGTTCAAGGGATAGTTGAAAGTTATAGGCGGTTGCCTGGATCTCCAGGAAATCAGCAAAATTTCCCTGTCCTTCTCGGAACCAGGTCTCAGAGGTTTTAACGGAAGCAAGGGCCTGGGGCAGCAGATCGTTTTCATAAAGGAGAATCAAACGATTTGAATTCTGTAGCTTAAACCAGAGGCGGCTGATCCTGGCTTTGGTTCTGTTAGCGGTCACGGTTTTATCAGCCGTTGCTTTTGCTTTGAAAGCTTTTGCCTTTGCCGTTCGGCTTTTATTTTTACCAAACCACAACGGAAGATTTAAACCCAGTTGTACCCCGACAGCATCATCCCCGGCATCCTTTGGAGGAGATGCCACATCCGGCTGGCCGATACCGGCATAAAAAAGACCAAACTTGAACGAGGGTAGATTTTCATATTTGGTAAGCTGAATGGCTTCTTCTGACTTTAGAATGGCTTCTTGGGCAATAAGATTATCTTCCTGGTAAATCATGGAGAGGCCATAAATTTCGTCCAATGAATAGACCACCTGTTTTGGGGCAAGATTCATTGCTTTGCCAATGGCTTCATTGGGGGGCCTGTTTAACAAGATATTAATCTTTGTTTTTTCTGTTTGTTCCAGTTCCTGCAACAGCATGATGTCATATTGAATCTGTGCAGTCTGTGCCCGGGCCTTGGACACATCGTAGAAAAGAGCTTTGTCTTGAGCATAGGCGTTGTGACTGATATTCAATAATTTCTGGTTTAAAGTCAGGTTTGCTGTTGCAACATCAATGGCTTTCTGGATGTAAATCAATTCATAATAAGAAGAAGAAACAGCGGTAACGATATTTTTAACTGTTTTATCCACCATAAGCCTTGCAATCTTGGCATCGGCCTCCAGTACTTTGCCCTTTTGTGACAAGGTCCCGGGAAAGGGAATTGCCTGGGACAGAGTCAGGTTCCAGTCCTGGGGCCCTAATCTTGTTTCGATGGGATTGGGGAAATAAGTAGTCATGAGCTGGGGATCTGGATAGCTTTTTCCAATCCTGTAGTTCTCGATAAAGATCTGCCAGGATTCCCGTGAAGCTGTAATAGAGGGATTTGACAAATATGCATAGTGGAGTAGATCTGACAGATCAAGGCTCTCAGACAACCTGTCCTCTATTTCAGGAAGCCCCCCCTTTTCTGATGCAAAAGAATTGTCCGGCGAAAAGGCCAAGACTCCAAAACATAGAAAAACTGCTAAGATAATAAACTGTTTCATTACAATTCCTTGTGGGTTAGAGATATAAAGACTATAAACCAACACCGGACTTATTCTTCAGTCTGGCTGCATTGAATCGATTGAACAGAAGTTACCTTAAAAGAATTGTTCTAAAATTTTAAAGGAAAGGGCGAGTAGTCCGTATTCGGCTTAAGGTAACGTACAAAGTATACTTTTTTTTACACGCCCTTACAATCTTTAAAATAGAGTCGCTCCAGGTTTTCTGCATCACTCTTGGAAAAAATCCTCTGCCATTTTCTGGTTGGACTCATGGCCCATTTTATCATGGTCTACAGCATCATGATTCATATCTTGGTCATTCAAATGCTGGCTGTCCAACATTTGCTGATCACTCATGTTTTTCTCCATAAGTTTTGGGAATTTAGTCGGTTATTTCGCCAATATGAAAACAATATTCTGCACAAGGTATGCCAAGTCTTTTAGATTTGAAAAAAAGAATCATTTCTGGATAAAAGCCATTACTTTTAAACTTTTTGCGACTATCTTGGAAATATTGATACCTTTATCAACCCGGTTTTGTATTTATGTATTGTCTAATTTTTAGACAGCGTATAGATAAAGGTGATTAAAAATTAACCGGATTGAATTTTCTGCTCCGCCAGGGTAAACGCAATTATATAGAATGAGTACAAAGAATGAGTTTTTATAGAGAGTATATTTTGCCTGGAATCGTTAACCATTTATGCAGTAGCAGTCCAATCACTCGACAACGGGAAAAAATCGTTCGCCAGGCAACTGGAAGGGTCCTTGAGATAGGTGTGGGTTCAGGTCTGAATTTCCCTTTTTATGATCATCGAAAAGTATCTCTCCTCATAGGTCTTGAGCCTTCTTTAAAAATGATTTCCATGGCCGAAAAGAGGGCTCAACGACGAATGGACAGGGTTTCCTTTTTAGATGCTTCTGCCTGCCAGATCCCCCTGGAAAGTAATAGCATCGACTCTGTGGTGGTGACATATACCCTTTGCACCATTCCTGATATTCTGTCAGCTCTAAAAGAGATGTACCGTGTGCCTAAGCCTGGAGGAAAATTATATTTTTGTGAACATGGTCTGGCACCTGACAAGGCTGTTCTAAAATGGCAAAACAGGTTGACTTCCCTGTGGAGGTATATTGCCGGGGGGTGTCATTTGAACCGGAGAATACCAGAGCTTATTGAAGGAGAAGGTTTTTATATTCAGGAGATGAAGACCACGTATTTGCCAGGTCCGAGGCCCTTAACGTTTAATTATTGGGGTAGGGGAATAAAGCGTTAGCCAATAATGTCTTCTATTATCCGTAGAGACATTGGTTCATCCACCCCTTTCAATTCAGTGGAAAATGTTTTTTTAATCTGAATTTGATCCTTTGTGTAGTGATATACTGATTCAGAGATAATGATTTCCTTCTTCTCTGCCTTGGCCTGAATACGGCTTGTAATATTTACTGCTGATCCCACAACCCCATATTTTGCCCGGGTATCAGATCCGATATTCCCGACAATTACCTGGCCAGCATTTATTCCAATGCCCATACCCAGGCCGGGCAATTTTTCTTCTTGCATTTTTTTATTAAAAGCTGCCATTTCAGACTGCATACGAGAGGCACACTGAATGCAGCAAAGCGATGTGTCAGAGGTAGATCCCGACAGCGGCTCAAAAAATACCAGTATCGCATCTCCAAAAAAATCAACAATAATACCATTGTGCTCCTGAATGATTTTTATCATGTGGGAAAAATACTGATTCAGAACCCGGATGATAATTTCAGGGCTAAAGGTTTCTGAAAGAGCTGTAAAACCCCTGATATCAGACATCATCATGACCACTTCCCTTCTTTTGCCTCCCAGTTCTCCAGCATCTGGATGTTTTAACAAATATTTTGCAAACTCCGGGTCAACATATCGGCCAAAGGAATCCCGAATGAAATCCCGTTCTATCAAACCTTTTACCATGTTATTGTAGTTACCCACCAATTGCCCGATTTCATCCTTGCTGCTCACTTTGATGGGAGAACCATATTCCCCGCCTGCGACCTTTTTAGCATTTCTCGACAACATTTTTATCTGACTGACGATTTCGCCAACATGCCGTCTTATGAGCAGGAGGATGATAAAAATTAGACCAGCACTTCCTAAAGCAAAAACATTTCTGTATTGGATAATTGGCTTGAGAATACTTTCTCCCTTTGCAAATAATATAATTGTCCAGGGAATTTGTTCGAGTTTATAAAATCCTGCCACCATATTCGGAGGATGTCCTTCTGATTGAACCGTGCCAAAGGGATCGGCCTCCATTTTATTTAAAATTGCCTTTTCCAATGGGTCATTTTCCCCACCCAGAGTCTGGCGGCCTTGCATTGTCATATTGGTATGAGCCATATATTTGCCATCCTGATCAACAATACAGGCCATATCACTTTGCCACCATCCAAGCTTTATGATGTCCTTGAGCAAGTAATTAAAGCTCATTTTTACCTTAATTTGACCGCTATCATTTCCTCTGACATCAATTAAGGTCAAAATAAGCGTCACGGTTTCATGCCCTACATCGCTATCATATTCCGGATCAGAAATTTTGGATATTCGGCTGTACTGGAAATGCATTATCCCATGTTTAGCCATCATTGAATTTTCAGGAACTGAAATGAGGTGATCATTTTCTGATAAATTTTGAAACTCAACATTAATAACGCCTTCCAGGGTTTTTATATGATCCACAATGGTATCCGGGGATATCGGTGTCTCCTTTTTTTTAGAAAGTTGAAACAGCATTTCCATTAATTCAATGGGTTTTAAAAGACGCATTTCAATATAGTGGGCTGCCCGTTGAAGCTTTAGCACAGCCGATTCATTCCACTGATCGAGAATAGCATTTCGAGTATATATAAAACTTAAAATTCCTCCGGAAAATATGATCAAAAAGACTGGAAACAATAACAATACGATGAGTCTTCCCTGAAGGGTTTTAAAATTTAATCTTTCGATAAGCATAATAAAAATTCCATCTCTGAAGAGTAAATTGAATAATTTTGAATTTATTTATTGGGATCCTACACAGTACAAAGCATATCCCATGAGCCCTAAAAAACCAGCGACCAAGACTAAAAATAAAAACGAAGATATCATAATTTTCCTCCTCTTTTTTTATAGGTTGTATGATTTTTGTTTAAAAAATAATTTAGCAATTGTTGTGCCAAATGTTTCACTATCACAAGATTTATACTCTTACCGTTCTTTGGGTGTGATCTTGCACAAAAAAATTAAAATTGAAGAAATCACTGATTCCATAGGGAAGGGCAACATGAAAATAGACTCATACATTAAATGAACGAATCTATATCATGTTGCAATAGAAAATATGAAAATCCAAAATGCTTTTTCATATAGGAAAATTCCAGTGCCATGGGTGAGTCTTTAAAATATTTTGCCGACGGCAGAATGGGATCAACTGGATGGTTTTGTAAAGATCCCGGGCTGTTTATTATTAAGGTTGTTCAAGTATACTTTCAAAGCTCAATACGGCTATTTGCATTAGATCTTTTTTTAGTGTATAAGCGGCTTAAGATTTATAAGAGGAGAGGGGTGGGAAATTACCCCGAAATTGCTCCTTGTTTTAAAAGTGTTTTTGTTAAAGGTTGCCCACAAGTTGTCCCGGGTAAAAAAAATTATAATAATTACAGGCAATTAACTCCTGTTGTACGAGTTCAATTCTCGTCCCAGGTACCATCATAATAAAAAAAGGGTTTTGACCTTTTAACAAAACCCTTCTTTTTTTAATCATTAAAAAGCTAATCTTTCCTATGGATAAAATTCAGATCAACGGTGGCAGGCGACTTCGTGGCGAAGTCTTCATCAGTGGTGCCAAAAATGCGGCACTGCCCCTTATTGCTTCCAGCATACTGGTCAACGGGACATCAACTTTTACAAATGTTCCCAAACTTATGGATATTGCCAGCATCCAGATGCTGCTTGAAGATCTAGGGGCAAGTTGCAATTTTGAAAACAACACCTTAACTGTGGATGGGGCCGGCATTAATAAAATTGAAGCAGAATATGAGCTTGTCCGGAAAATGCGGGCTTCCATTCTTGTTCTGGGACCCTTGGTTGCCCGATTCGGCCATGCAAAGGTTTCCATGCCCGGAGGATGTGCCATTGGTGCACGCCCTGTTAATATGCATCTTTCAGGTCTTGAAGCCCTGGGGGCTGAGATTAGCATGGACCACGGATATATAGAGGCAAAAGCCGACCGCCTGATAGGCAATGAGATTTATTTTGATATTCCCACAGTTACCGGGACCGAGAACCTCATGATGGCTGCTGTCCTTGCAAAGGGGACTTCAGTGTTACGAAATGCAGCCAGGGAGCCTGAAATTGTATGTCTTGCAAATGCCCTGATTCAGATGGGGGCTAAAATTTCAGGAGCGGGAACCGCCATTATTTCCATTGAGGGCGTGGAAAAGCTTCATCCGGCCAAGGTAAATGTTATCCCGGACAGGATTGAAGCCGGCACCTTTATGGTGGCTGCAGCCGCAACCCGGGGTGATGTGTTGATCAAGGGTTGTGTTCCAGATCATATTAGCGGAATTATCAACAAACTCAAGAGCACAGGTGCAACTCTTGATGTGGATGAAAATCAGATCCGGGTGCAAGGAAGCGATATCATTAAAAGCATTGATATTAAAACCCAGCCCTATCCTGGCTTCCCAACAGACATGCAGGCTCAGTTCATGGCAATGATGACTATTGCCAAGGGAAACAGCATGATCCATGAGTCTATTTTTGAAAACCGGTTCATCCATGCCAATGAGCTGTTGCGCATGGGGGCTGATATCTCCATTTCCAACGGGCATTATGCAATGGTCAGAGGAATAGACAGGCTCCAGGCTGCCCCTGTTATGGCATCTGATCTTCGGGCCAGTGCCTCTTTGGTAATAGCCGGGTTGATTGCCGAAGGCACAACTGTGATTTCAAGGGTTTATCATATGGACAGAGGATATGAAGGCATAGTAAAAAAGTTCTCATCCCTGGGGGCTGATATCCGGCGTATTCAGTAACCAGCTTATTAAATAGGTCGGCAGGTGTGAATATGTGAAAAGACTATTAAATACAGCTTTTCCACCGTTGATTCCAGTTATCTTGTCACTGATAACCGGAATCATCACAGGGAATTTTTTTCCTGATCTGCCAATTGGGATTTTTGTTCTATTCTCCCTGGTTCTTCTCATTGCAGCCTCCATTTTTTTTCTTAAACTAAAACCATTTGTAATGGGTATTAGTCTTATCGCAATGGTCTGGGGCTTTTATTCAATTGCGGGGATTTTAAGTCCGAATTACTCTTTAAACTCAATTTCACAGTTTGCAGATTCATCCAAGTATATCATTACCGGAGAAATCAATTCGTTTTCAAAGGATTATTCTCGAAAAAAAAGGGTCCTCCTGTTCTGCCGTTTCCTTGAAAAAAAAGGGATGAAGCCTGTAAATGTCAATGGGAAGATTATTCTAAATATCTATGGCAAAAAGCTCCTTCAATACGGAGATCATATTCAATTTACAAGCCCTTTAAAGCCCATTAGAAATTTTTCAAACCCCCAGGGATTTGATTATCAAAAACAAATGAAATTTCAAAAAGTTTTTGGATCAGCCTATGTAAGCGCCGATAATATCCTGGTGTTAGACAATCCAATAACGTTTCCCATTAAAATAATCCGTACCCTTGAAGAGGTTCGCAATCGTTTTTTTTATTTTGCCATGGACAGAATGGAAAATAAAAATGCGGCAGCAATCCTGGTGGCCTTGATTACCGGTAAAAAAGAAGCAATCCCCTTAAAAATAAAAGACTTGTTTTCAAAGGCAGGGGCTTCCCATATTCTTGCTATTTCAGGGTTCCATCTTTCCATTGTTGCCCTGGGCTTTTTTTCCTTTTTCTACTCCCTTCTTGCCCAATTTCCCCTGCTTTTAATGAAGGGAAGTGCCAAAAAAATAGCAGGGATTATGACCCTGATCCCCTTGCTTTTTTATGGGATTTTTTCAGGATTTTCTCCTTCTACCCAGCGAGCCTTTATCATGTCCGGTATTTTTATGATCTCTTTTTTGGGTGAAAAAGAAAAGAATCCATTAAATACCCTGGCCCTGGCAGGAATAGTTATTCTAATCATCGACAGTGCTGCTCTGTTTTCGATATCCTTTCAATTATCTTTTGTCGCATTACTCTTTATAATCATTGGATTTTCAATGGTCCGATTACCTTCCATCAAATATTCAATCACCGGGGCCAAAGGATGGATATCCAGGAAGAATTTGATAACAATAGTCCTTGGCGCAGCTCTGGTAACCTTTTTTGCCGGGCTTGGAACCTTTCCTTTGATTGCACATTATTTTAACCTGATTTCATATGTGCAAATATTGTCAAACCTGATATTGGTTCCGTTGATGGGGTTTGTCTGTCTGCCCCTTGGATTTATTGCCCTTTTATCTCTTCCTTTATTTCCTGGGCTGGCTGAAATTATTGTCAGCCTTTGTCAGAGCATTCTTGCTTTTTGCCTCGTTTATATTCAATTTTTAACCGGTTTTAAGTTGTCATGGTCCAGAATTATTGGCTTTGATTCACTTACGGTCATATGGGTCTATCTTTTTCTTGTTGCAGTTGGTTTATTCATTTCCCGCCAAAAAAAAACAGGTCTTGTGCTCATGGTAATTACAGTTTTAGCAGGGTCTGTTCATTTTGGAATCGGACTTAAAACAACCTTATTATCAAAAAAAATGACCGTTACAATTTTGGATGTGGGGCAGGGGAATGCAGCTTTGATTCAGACCATTGAGGGGAAAAATATTTTGGTTGACGGCGGGGGCTTTTCAGACTATTCCAGTTTTGACATTGGCCGCTACGTGGTGGGGCCGTTTTTGTGGGACCAAAGAATTTTTTCCCTGGATGCCGTTATTTTAACCCATCCGGAATCCGATCACATGAACGGCCTTTTATATATTCTTGAAAATTTTAAGGTTAACCTGCTGGTAAAAAATAGAGATACCCGTTCAAGCAGACCCTATATGGATCTAATGGATCTGTGTAATAAAAAAAAAATTAAGGTTTGGCATCCGTCCCATACCGATTCAACCCTTAATTTTGATCAAACATCCCTGATATTTTTTCAAGATGCCATTGGGCCAGTCAACCAAAACCTGAACAATAATTCTTTGGTTTTTAAATTATGGTTTGATGAATTTACCCTGCTTTTTCCCGGTGACATACTCAATGAAAGGGAAATGACACTTGCCGGTATGCAGGCTTGTAATCTTGAATCCAGTATTCTTATTTCACCCCACCACGGCAGTTTGACCTCAAGCAGTAAAATTTTTCTTGATAAAGTAAACCCTGAAAGTGTAGTAATATCCTGTGGCTATAATAACCAGTATGGTTTTCCACACCCGGATGTCCTGAAAAGATACAGGAAAAGGGGATATAAGGTGTTCCGGACCGATATTAATGGTGCTGTTACCATCTCTTCAGATGGCATTGTCTACAACATTTTAACCCGCAAAGGTGGATAAAACCTTGTATTATATTTATTTTCCATATGTTCTGCTGTTGTCCGGCCTGATGCTTTTTGAATGCCATATAAAAAAACATCCCAAATGGTGGGCAGGTGTGGTTCTCCTGGCCCCCATCACCACGCCCTATTTTCTTTTCAAATCCCGGAAGAGCGAAGGGATGATTTTGTTTATGATATTTTTGGCCACCTTCACAGCAGTGTCTGCTTCTGAATTTTATCTCTATTCAAACATGAGGGAAAAAAATAAATATACCCATCTGCCCCCAATTACCCGACAGGTCATCCGTTTGAGTGAAAACCTGAAACAAACCACTATTGAACTGGATCAAGGCCTGGTACACCTTGAGCTGATCTCAAAGGTTGAATCACGGATCAAAGAACTGAAACGGACCATTGAATTTATTGAAACCCTCAGGGTAATTATGTCTAAAAACCAGTCATCCATAAATCGGTTTGTCAAATTTACAACCGATTATAAATCTTATTTTGTCAAAAAAGATCTGAATTGGGTCTATCAGGTTCAACTTTTTTACACCAATCGTAATGTTCAGCTCCATTACAAAAGCCTTCAGGCGTATCTGAATGATTTTGAAGCTCTGCTCATCTATACCCACACCAATTTTTATAATATCACAGAGGCAAAAACCAAAGAGCATTTAAAAAATTATGATGAATATTATCTCAGATACCGCAGGGCTGTCGACACCCACAATAAGTTTAATGTTAAGCGGATTGAATTTCAAAACCAATTTTTACTCAAAGATCCGGAGATTAAACCCTACCTACCCGGAAAACGTCAGACCGACGCTTTCATGTTGTGGGAATAGGAAGTCTTGCGCAATGTTTTGAGAAATGGAATTATCACCTTGTTTTTATTCCCGCCTGATACATCATAGGTGATGCTGACAATGGGCACCTTTGTTTTTGTCTCTATCTTGGCTGCCATGGCCTCGGTGACAAGTCCGGCACAGCAAAATGCCGGGTTGGTCTGGACCAGGAGTCTTAAATCAGGGTGTTCGGTGACTATGTGATGAATTTTCAAGATATTGTCCATGGATTCGCCGGTGTGTTCAGGCAAGATTCCATATTGGTCTAAAAGCTTTTCATAGGAATCGTTGACAATAAGATCGGTTTCATTCAGGATAACTTCAAAATATTTATAGTATTTTTTCTCCATTGCCTGCATGGCTGTGAGCAGTGCTTTGTTTGAAATCAGACTCAGATATTTGCCCTCTTTGAACCATTTTTTAAAATATGAATTGGCAATAATTTTGACATATTTATAATAGGGGGTGGTGACAACTTCTCCTCCATTTTCTTCAATAAAATGGACCAAATCCTGATTCATAGTATCATTATCCCTGACATAGAGATCCCCGAATATCGCAACCTTGGGGCGGTTTTTTTCCTTTTGTACCTGAATTTTGGTAACCATGGAAATGGCTTCTTCCAGGGCCTTTTCCTTGGATCCTCCGGTGAGGAAGGCGGCTCCGATGATGGACAGGGCTGAGGCAAGGATGTTGTCTGTCTCCCCCTTCTTGATTTCGTAGGGTCGGATTTTGCATCCAATGCTTCTTAGCAGCCCGCCGAACATGTAAGCATAATAGGCATTTGTGGATGCCTTAAAGGAAATATCAAATAAGGACAATTCTCCCCTATAAATTTGTGAATTTTCAAATCCGTTCTGTTCACGTTCAAAAATTTTATTGATATGGTATGGATACATCTTTATGTTACAGGCAATCTCAGATTGATTGAGCCAGAGAATAGCCTGGGAAGGATCTATATTATGTTTTTTAACCGTATGGATAAATCCTGCACCAATGGCATTGAGGGGAATGCATTGGCCAGTATTGGTTAAAATGCTTTGTTTAAGGGTTTTTTCGGTTTCTTCCATCAGCAGGGCATTTAATCCTTCATTTTTCAGCGTTGCCACAAGCAATTGCCCTGTAAATGAATCCCAGTTGGGGAAAATAATGGTTTTTCCTTCCAGGGAGGAGGCGTAGGACGGCTTAAAGGATTTGTTTTGGTTGATCGTTTTTTTATCTGCTTGATTATAATGATTGGTAAAAGAGCGAACAGCTGCTTCTATCCGTGTTTCATACCCGACACTTGAATCATGTTCATCCAGCTCAAGTACCAGATAGGGCTTGTTAAAATGTTCCATGATCTCTTTAAAATAATCCACCGCAAAAGAATCCGGGGCACATTTGAATGAAGAAATATAGACAGGGTATAGATCCTTGGTGGTGGCAGCGATATAGGCGGCTTCCAAAATCTGGGCTGCATACTTCCAGTGGACCTCCTTGAGCAGGGGGCGGATCAATGTAAAATCATGATTTTTCCTGTCCAGCATGTCCTGGAAAAAAGTTTTTATCCCGAGATTTGAAAAAATTCCAGGGATATTATTGTTCATTGATTCCGAGAGAACAGTGTATGGCCGTCCCAAAAAAACTGTTTTTATGCCAGGTGTATCTTTGGTCTGGTTCAGGTATAAATCCTTTAATTTTTTTTGGTTTTGTTGTTTGAATTCAATTGCCCTGTCATAGGCCATAACAATATCAAAAAAAGAAAAAGAAAGGTTTTTAGATAAAGCTTTTAAGGATTTAAATAATTCCATTTTGGTATGGAAATTGGTGTATAAATATTGAATGATGGGTGAGATCAGTTTCTTTTGGTCCGAGGCCTGTAAACATGACATGATGGAAGGGGTAAACTGGGTATAATAACAATGTTGACGTCGGGCTTCCTTTTTCTTTGATTTGTTTTCAAAATAAAAGGGAAGAAATACATAATCAGCTTTTTCCATCAAATGGGATACATGGCCGTGTAAAGATACAACCGGGGCACAAAATTCCGCATTTGCAACACTTTTCCCCAATTTTACCGGGTTCTTTAATCCTCTGCTGGTGATGGTTCGTATTCCAAGGTTTAAAAAAAAATGCTCCCAGAATTTTAAGTCTTCAAATAGATGAAGAGCAGCAGGAATTCCAATGGTAAAATCATGTTTAACAGGTGGTTTACAATTGATGCGTGTTTGCTGTCTCCGCAATTTTAGTAAATCATAGCGGTTCTTTTGAGGAACCATTTTTTTGGTCCCATAATCCCTGCCGCATAAAAATCCATAGGCCTGGGGATCTCCATCAATGTCAGCAATGGTTAACTTGCAATTGTTGGTACACAGAAGGCAGGTTTCCTGGCGAACAGGAATATCCTTTGTCCACAGGTCAAATCCTCTGAAATTTGTCTGGTCAATTTTCTGATTTTGTTCCTGCTCCCGGACTAAAAACGCAACTCCAAGAGCACCGGTCAGGTGGCAAAATTTGGATACATGGATGGGTTTGTTCAGCTTTTGCTCAAATGCGGCAACCAGGGCCTTGTTTCGGGCGGTAGCCCCCTGAAAAAGAATGGTGTTGCCGATTTTGCTTATATTGGCCACCTTTGTCAGGTAGTTATCCCGCACTGAATGGAGCACAGAGGCAAGGATTTCATTTTTTTCATATCCTTCGGCAAAAAAATGATTAATATCCCGTTCCATGAATACAGTACATCGATCACTTGAGACCGGTGAGGTTACGCCCTCTGTTCTTGCGGAATAATCAGGAAGGGGACAATCAAGCTTACTTGCCTGTTCTTCAATGAAGCTGCCGGTTCCGGCCGCGCAGACGGTGTTCATAACAGATGAGGTTACCATTCCGTCCTTGAGCAGGGTAAATTTTGCATCCTGGCCGCCAATCTCAATAATGGTATCCACCTCTGGGTCCAGGTTCACGGCAGCGGTTGCGTGGGCTGTAATTTCATCGGGTTCAATATCCGCACCAATAATTTTGCCGGAGATCCGTCTGCCGGAACCAGTGGTTCCACAGCCTCTGATTTCCAAATCCAGATCATAATCTTTTAAAAATGTGTCACAGGCTTTAAAAAGTTTTTTTACTGCCTCCACGGGTCTTGATGATGTTTTGGTATAGAACCCGGCAATTGGTTGAGAGTTCTGGTCAATTAAAATGGCCTTGGTGCTGGTGGAGCCCACATCCAGACCCAGGAATCCATGGGTAATGGGGGAGGCTTCAGGGTCTTCATAAATGTCTATTTCTACTTCTTCAAAAATATGGGATTTAAAACATGTAAAATCGGGATAATCAGATAATTTTAACGCAAGCTTTGGATAGCGGTAGGTCTCTTTTATAGAGTTTTTCAAAAAATAGTCATCGATGCTGGTAAAAAATTTGGGTTTATGACTGCCTTGGCCCAATTGATCCTTGAGGCAAAGAGCCGCCCCGACAGCACCATAAAACTGGGAGTATTCATCAAGAAAAAAATCTATGCCGGTAATGGATTCTAAATGATTCTTTACACAAATATTTTTGGACACACCGCCGCAGAAAAGAATTTTGGAATCAACATTTTGTTTGACCAATCCATTTTGCTTGAACAGGGTATTGGCGATGTTTTTTGCAAGACCGAAACAAAGGCCGTCGCAAATTTGCCCAATGTCATAGCCTTCCTGCTGGGCATGGATCAAATCGGTTTTTGCAAAAACAGCACATCGGGTAGCAATATCCGGGCGATTTTTCTTGTTGGTCAAAGCTTGTTTACTTATTTGTTGGGAATCTGAAAGATTAAGACGTCCTGCCTGCTGGTCAAGAAAACTACCAGTCCCGGCTGCACAGGAGGTATTATGTTTTGCACCGATGTAATTGCTCAACTCATCAAAGAGGCTTAATGAAAATTTTTCTCCCCCTATGTGTAAAATGCCGCCAAATGAATTTTTATGGAGGTGATTTGATGTGCGAATGATTGAAACCTGCTCATCAAAAATTGCATGGGAGAAGATATGGGAAGGGGTTGAAGCCGTTTTTGATATAAAGCCTATGTTCTCGAGGGCATCATCTGTTAAAAGATTTGAAAGGCATGGTTTTACATCCCCGTGGTGATAGGCCGTAGCCCTATGAAAAACTTTCCCTGTGGAGTCTATGGCTGCAATGCTTACAGATACAGATCCCACATCAACACCGAGAATGCAAGACCCTTGTTTTTTTATTTCAGATTTCATATTAAATTTGTTCCTTTATCTGGTTCCAAAATTCATTCACACCCAAAAACCATCCGTCAATAAACATCACCTCGTGAGCAACGGCAGCATCACTTGCATATTTTTCCAGTTCATTTGTGTTGTGGAGCTCTTCAAAATAAGGTTTAAATTTGACATCATTTGTTAATTTATACCTATCTTCAAAGTTGATTACGTACAAAAGGTCTTCATAGTAGGCAGACCGTGCCCATTTCAGCCCTTCATTCTTTCCGGATTTAAAAAATTGTTTTTCCCAGATCATTTTTTCGTGTTGAAGCCGCTTAATGATTTCTGATATATCAAAATCTTCTGAAAAGCGTTTTTGAAATTCCTCTTTCTTTTGAATAGCATCGGTTACAGTTTCCTGGAACATCTTTGAAAAATTGAATGAATTTCGCCACTCTTTAAGCTTTTTATGGAGCAAATCGGGTATGCTCAATGTTATTTTCTGAGCCATATTTTTATCCTGTAAATGAAGAGGTTATTTTATAGCGTGGGTATAAAGTACGTAACCTATACGTATTGGTTTTTATCCCACGTGTCAATTATTATCCATACGGCTTCACACTTATTTACAATTTTCGACAAACTGATACCAAATTGACACCATGTGTAACTTGTATTTTACGGATAAACCTTATATAAAACGAGCCATGGTTGTAAAATATATTGAAAAACTGGGCGGATCAACTCTGGATATCATTGAATCCATTGGGCGGATTGTTATCTTTTTTATTTCGGGTGTGATTAATATTTTTGTCATCCCATTTCAATTTGACAAGATTCTTGACCAGACCTGGTTTGTCGGTGCAAAATCCCTGTTTGTCATTGTATTGACCGGATTATTCACCGGCATGGTCCTGGGCCTCCAGGGATATTATACCCTTGTTACCTTCGGCTCCGAAGCTGCATTGGGTTCAGCCGTATCCCTGACAATTATCAGGGAGCTTGGCCCTGTTCTTGCTGCCATTATGATTACAGCAAGAGCCGGATCTGCCATGGCTGCCGAAATTGGTGTCATGCGTATATCAGAGCAGATTGACGCCCTGAAAACCATGCAGATAGATCCCATTCGCTTTTTGTTTTCTCCTCGCATTGTGGCAGCCCTTATCAGTTTTCCTTTGTTAACCTCTGTTTTTGACGTGGTGGGAATTTTTGGCGGATACCTGACAGGATCATTAATGCTGGGAATTAACCAGGCGGTTTACATGGACAAAGTGATAGAAAGCGTGCAAATGGTTGACATTGGCGGCGGTTTTTTAAAATCATTTGTATTTGCAATTGTTGTAACCACCATCTGCTGCTATCGCGGTTATTACACCCATTTGACCACCGGGGAAGGCCATGGTGCCAAGGGGGTATCCATGGCAACTACAAACTCTGTGGTCCAGTCTTGTATCTATATACTGATTGTTGATTATATTATTACCTATTTTCTGGTTTAAAAAAATGACCTCACCTTTGATTCAATTTGTCGATATAAAAAAAAGTTTTGGCCAAAACCATGTGCTGCGGGGGGTTAATCTTTCCATATATAAAGGCGAAATCATGGCGGTGATTGGAAAGAGCGGTACGGGAAAATCCGTTTTGCTCAAGCATATTATCGGACTCATTCTTCAGGATTCGGGAAAACTGTTGATCCAGGGTAAACCACTTCATGGGATGCCCAAAAAGGAAAAGCTTCTTTTTAAAAAAAACTTAAGCTATATGTTCCAGGAAAATGCCTTGTTTGATTTTCTGAATATTTTTGAGAATATTGCTCTGCCCTTGACTGAGACATCCCACTATGCAAAAGCTGTCATCCAGGAAAAAGTAAAAACAAGAATGGAACAGCTGGGTCTTGGGCCCATTGGTGAAAAATTTCCCTCCCAGCTTTCCGGGGGAATGCGAAAAAGGGTTGCCCTTGCAAGGGCCCTTGTCACAGATCCCAAGGTGGTATTATTTGATGAGCCGACCACAGGGCTTGACCCTGTGAGGAAAAAAAAAGTTCACGCCATGATCGAAGAATACCAGAAACAATTTGGATTTACCGCAGTTATTGTCAGTCACGATATTCCGGAAATTTTTGATGTTGCCCAGCACATAGCCATGCTTGATGAGGGCCGGATTGTTTTTGAAGGCAGCAGGGATGATATCCTACACTCACACAGCAAGGTTGTAAATGCTTTCATCCGTGGCGATGAAATAGCGTGCAGCACCAATACCTGAACCGGAAGATTTCAGCCAGAGGATAAATATGAACAGACGAAATTTAGAATTATATGTGGGCCTATTTGTTATGATAGGCATTATCAGCATGGGATATTTGATCTTAACCATCGGAGAAGTCAGTTTTTACCCTAAAAACACCTATTCTGTTTATGGCTATTTTTCCTCCATCTCCGGACTAAAACAAGGGGCCAGAGTGGAATTAGCCGGGGTTGAAATCGGAAATGTTTCAAAAATCAGTATAGACAGGGAACGGCTTGTTGCAAAGCTAATATTTAGTCTTAATGGAGACATTGAATTATCTGATGATAGTATTGCCTCTGTAAAAACTTCTGGTATAATAGGTCAGAAGTATATTGACATTTTACCGGGTGGTTCCGATGATATACTGGTTGATGGGGATGAAATAAGCAATACCGAATCTTCTCTGGATATTGAATCTTTGGTAAGAAAATTTATCTTCTCCAATGATAAACCTCAGTAACGGTAAACCACTATAATGGTAAGCTCCAGAATGATAAACCCAAAAACATATT
This sequence comes from Desulfobacteraceae bacterium, assembly GCA_003353855.1. Taxonomy (GTDB): domain Bacteria; phylum Desulfobacterota; class Desulfobacteria; order Desulfobacterales; family Desulfobacteraceae; genus NBML01. The sequence goes on along the minus strand of PIVS01000010.1, from coordinate 4,323 downwards.
ATAAAGCAGGCCTGTTTATGCAGTTAAAGATTTTTATTTCCTTTCTTTGTGTTTTTATCTGTTTTTTCCAAGTATCCATTGGTCTGACAAGCCAAGCTGGGCAGGGGAATCAACCAGGTGAGGCTCTTTCACTGGAAATTGAGGCCCAGGATTATCTAAAAACATCTGTGGATGAAATCCTTGAAACCATCCAGGACCCCAAATTCGCAAAAAACCCAAATGAGCAGGAAAAAGTTCTTTATGGCAGAGCCATGGTGCTATTTGATTTTAAGACATTTTCCATGCTCTCACTTGGTAGAAAATTTCGATCTTTTTCCAAGGATCAAAAAGAGGAATTTGTCTATTGTTTTTCCAAACTTATAAGCCAGACCTATTTCACCAGGCTGGCAGGGCAGGATGTTCAAAATATTACCATTAACTATCTGGAAAATACCCCATTAACCCCCAAAAAAAATATTTTCAGAACAGATATCTCAACACAGATTGTCCAGGGAGTAAATCAAATTCCGGTAACCTATCGGATGATAAAAAAAGAGAGTTCAAACTGGAAAATTTACGACATAACAGTGGCAGGTGTCAGTATGGCTGCCAACTATAGAGAACAATACAGACAGCAGATATCCCAAACGCCTGAAGCCATTATCAAGGAACTCAGGGAAAAGGTTGAAAAATGAAAAAATCAGTTTTTATCCTGCTCTTTTTATTGTTCATCGGGTTTTTTGTTAAGATCTCAATAGGCTCGGCAGAAGAAAACCTCTTTCGGATCAGCCCCGTTCTTGAAAAAAATATATCAGGCTTACTCCTTGATTCGCTTCCAGGTAACCCCATTATTTTGACCCAGGTGGCCGAGGGTGATGAGACTATACCTGACGAGGGTTTTGACGAGGATTTTTTTGATGAGTATGATGATGAGGTCGAAGAAGTACAAATGGTAGCGGATCCGCTCTATTATTTTAACTATGCAATGTATTCATTTAATGATTTCTTCTATTTTTATGCACTAAAACCAGTTGCCCTGGGGTATAAATATATTGCACCCGTTCCCCTGCGCAACGGGGTTAATAATTTTTTTTATAATCTTTTGTTTCCGGTAAGATTTGTCAACAATCTTCTCCAGGGTAAGCTTCTGGAGGCCTCGGATGAAATAGGTGTTTTTCTTACCAACTCAACCCTGGGGGTTCTGGGGTTTAACCAGTTTGCCCAAAAGCATTTGAATATGAAAACCTCCAATGAGGACCTGGGACAAACCCTTGGATCTTATGCAATTGGTGATGGATTTTATCTGGTATTGCCGATACTTGGGCCCTCAACTCTTCGGGATGCGTTGGGAAGGGCAGGGGACTACTTTATCACCCCGGTCAACTATGTTGAACCCTGGGAGCTTAACCTGGGCATATACGCCTATGATCAAATTAACAGAACCACTTTTCGAATTGGGGATTATGAAGCATTAAAGGATGCATCCCTGGATCCCTATGTGGCCCTCAGAAATGCCTATATTCAAAACCGCAGAAGCAAAATTGAAAAATAGAATGGATCAGAGTTTTTTATTTGTTGAATAGGTCAGGGCGTCTGTTGGGCAGAAAATAACGCATTTTGTGGGATCTCACCCTGTCCAGAGCGGTCAAGTCAATATTGACATAATTAATTTTTTCATCTGGATCAAGAAAATTGGAAACGATGTTTCCGTCGGGTCCGATCAATAGAGCAAGACCAGGAAAATTAAGTCCGCAGGTATTATCACCGGTCTGATTTACCGCAGCAATAAAAACCCCGTTATCAAAAGCCCTGGCAGTTAAATGCCTCATCCATGACTTGTATTTTTCCCTTGAACTGCCACGGGGCGAGGCATGGGGGATAAAAATAATATCTGCCCCTTTCACGGCCATGGCAGTGGAAAGTTCGGGAAAGTGCGCATCATAGCAAAGCTGAATACCAAAATTAACGGCTTTGTATTGAAATATCGGGATCTGATTTCCCGGAGAGAAATAGTCTTTTTCATTGGGAGCCATATGAATTTTTCGGTATCGCTCCACACTTTTGTGGGGCGAAAAGACAAGATGGGATGCATAAGGCGAAGAGCTTTCTGCCTGTTCTGCCATGCCGGTCAGGATGGTTATGTCAAATTTCTCGGCAGCATTGGAAAGTGTATGAATTAATTCCGGACCAAGGGGTTGTGCAATGGATTGAATTTTCGGGCCTGCGTAATATCCGGTCAGGTTCATTTCAGGAAAGACCACCATATGAGCATTTTTTGAAGAGGCATGGGAGACTGCTTCCAAGCTTGCCAGCAGATTTTGTTCAAAGGCGCCGGGGATGCTCTTCTGAACCACAAGGGCAACCCTGAGATTTTTCATACCTTAAAATTGGCAGAGATTTTAAATACCCGTGTGGCAGGCAGGTTTAAAATGGTCTTTACACCGGTCTTTTCCGATATTTCTTCAAGGTTTTTTTTGATGATCTCCATGGAGGGAGCTATAAAGGTAAACCAAATATTAAAATTATGATCCCGGCGATAATTATGGGTAACCCCTGAGTAGGTGTTAACCGTTTTTGTAAACAGATCAATTTTTTCGTCTTCCACCATGGCAGCGCAAAGGGTAGAATGGTAACCGAGGCGATCAGGACTGAAATTTCCCCCGATTCTCCGGATCAGCATCTCATCTTTCATTGCATTTATTCTGTCCAGTAGCTCATCTTCAGAAAAATTAAGTTTTTCTGCGATTTTTTTAAATGGCCTTGGATCAATGGGGAAATCGAGCTGGATACTGTTAAGAATTTTTTTGTTGGTTTCATCGAGTAAGGGCATAATCAACTCCGGGGCAATATATAAGAAAGGCTCTGCTTGAAAAAAACAGAGCCTCTATAAACTAAAAAAAAAGTGTGGATAGGTATCTAACTATACACATCCGGTCGGTTTCGGAAGACCGGCCATTTTACAAGCACCTTTACCGGGACCTGAGGGGAACAATTCATAGATGTGTTTGAGTTTGAACTTGGTAAGTTTGGACAGAACACGAACCATGGGAGCAATACCGTTTTTTTCGTAGTAATCCTGAAGAACTTTAATCAGCTGCCAATGTTCGTCGGACAGCTCTTCAATCCCTTCCTGGCCTTTTACATATTCTACCCACTCGTCACAATAAAGATTGTAATCAAGAAGGAATCCGTCTTCATCGATTTCGAATGTTTTTCCGTTAAATTCAGTTGTTGCCATTTAAAATTTCCTCCAGTAAAAAGTTTTTTTCTATCATTTTTAAGACGTACTGTCTTGGCTTCAATATTCACATCAATAATTGAAAGCTAAACATATCTCAGCATCGAATGCTTGTCAACAAAGAATAAGGCAATTTTGAAAAAATCACCCTCTCTTAAACCGGTAAATTTAATACTCCTTCGGGGTCTGGTTAATTTCATCAAGAGTAAAGACCGGCCCGTCTTTACACACCAGTTCTTTTCCAATATTACATCGGCCGCACATCCCGATACCACACTTCATTCTGTTTTCCAATGACATGATAATCTGGTCCGGTTCATACCCCAGTTTTGTAAGAGAGGGCTGGGTGAACTTAATCATAATCGGCGGTCCGCAGATGATGGCATAGGTATCTTCATCGGCCTTGGGGGCATTATCCTCAACCACCTGGGGAACAAAGCCCGTGTGGTATTTCCATGAAGGATCATCTGTGCCGTCTACGGTGATGTGCATGTTGATGTCATCCCGTTTTTCCCATTCAAAGAGTTCTTCGCGGTAGAGGAGCATGCCCGGGGATCTGGCCCCGTATACCACGTCAATATTTTTGAACTTGGATCGGTTGGCAGGATCCAGCATGTAAACAATTGAGGATCTCAGGGTGGTAAATGCAAATCCTCCACCAATGATGACCACATTTTTGTTCTCAAGCTTGTCCCAGGGATACCAGTTGCCCAGGGGACCTCTTAATCCCATGATGTCTCCGACCTTCATGTCGTGGAGATGGGAAGTGACCACGCCGGTTCTGAAAACCGTAAATTTCACAAATCCTTTTTCAACGGGGGATGAGGCAATGCCAATGGGAATTTCGCCCACACCGGGAATAGATAATTCAGCAAATTGTCCAGCCTGGTAGGCAAATTTTTCTTCATCCCCTTCATTGAGAAAAACAAATTTAAATGTTTTAAGGGATCTGTCTTCAGTTGCAATTTCAATATCATCAATGCGAACTGGATACGGCATATAGGGGTTTTCCATGTCTGTTCTCCTTTTGTTCGCTAATCTTTTTTCTCATAAGTGTTCATGGTATGACAGACCTCTCGGATGTCGATATTAACCGGACAACTCTT